>JBFMBK010000006.1 GCA_040755295.1 Bacillota bacterium
CTGGTTCGTTTTGTCATCAATCTGACCTCCTCGGTATTTGTGGTTGTTTCGCTAACTCCATTTGTACCAGGAGGTCTTTTTGTTGGTCAATCTTTGTTTCAAAGCATTACAGGAATGCTTCGAAAATAAATCAACCGCCAATCCAGCACTCAGGCTCTGAGTGCTGGACAAGAACGCCATGTATCAAGAAAATAGAAAAGGATTATGTGATAACACTTAACTAGCTGGTTCCACGTAAATTTTTATTCGACGTGGCGCCGCCTAAGGCGGTATGGGGTATTCCCTTGAAAATAGTTCTTCTTTCGGTGGGCGCGGCGATAAACAACGCATTGCTGCATCACTACTCGCCGTGTTCCGTGCATGTTCGCTAATGCGCCAACCAAAAACGGCTATCGGTTTGAATTTGGCTCTTGAGCGCAGAATTCAATTAATACCTTTTCTTTTCCACCATGTGTCCTGCCCCTATCGGATTCCTATCGGACGCGCAGTTCGCATATCTTGCGGAAATGGTAGCCATAGATGGCGAATGTGATGGCAAGCGGGAACGACTTGGGCCGGTGAAAAAGCGTCCACAAGAAAAGCTTCCAATACTGGAACCGCTCCTTGCCTACAACGCCCAGGCGGAAGATGGAATCAACGAACGCAAGCATGTACTTCGAGAAATGCTCAAAGTCCGGCGGGACTTCAATCGCCGGCACCTTGTATTCACGCAGGAAGGTCTTGACACGCTCATAGTAAACCTCGGGTGAATAGATGTTCCGCATCAGGTTCTTATATCCGTTGCGCAACACATCAAGGTTCATAACCGGGACGATATTGGTCGTGCCGTCCACGTTGTCCCCCGACATCCGGTCGAGCAGGCGCCCCGCCCGTTTCATCCGCTCGTAAAGCTTGGTGCCGGGAGGGGCTTGAAGCAAACCGACCATCGCCGTTACAATCCCGCTTTTCTGAATAAAATTGATCAGCCGCTGGAAGGTGACGGGCGAGTCGTGGTCAAAACCGACGATGAATCCTCCCTGTACCTGCAGCCCTGCCCGCTGGATGCGCCTTACGTTTTCGACCAGGTCACGGTTCAGGTTCTGTTTCTTGCTGCATTCGGCCAGGCTGTCCTCGTCAGGCGTCTCGATCCCGATAAAGACCACACGAAAGCCCGCCTCGACCATCATCTTCAACAGCTGCTCGTCGTCGGCGAGGTTGATGGAGACTTGAGTGTTGAACGAAAACCCCGCCTTGTTTTTCCTCCACTCGATCAGCGCGGGTAAAAGCTCGTTTTTAAGACGCCTCTTGTCACCGATAAGGTTGTCGTCAACGAAGAATACGCCCCTACGCCACCCCAGGTCGTAAAGACCGTCCAGTTCGGCAATGACCTGTTGAGCGCCCTTTGTACGCGGACGGCGGCCGAACAGCGCCGTCACGTTGCAGAACTCGCAATTGTAGGGGCAACCCCGCGAAAATTGGACGCTCATCGTGCTGTAGCTCTTTAAATCAGCCAATTCCCATTGGGGAACAGGCGTCTTTAGAATATCGGCAAATCCGGATGCCGCGTAGACACGCTTGGCGCGCCCCTGCTGCAGATCGTCCAAAAACGCCGGCAAAGTCAACTCGGCTTCGTTCAGGACAAAGTGATCAACCGCCTCAAACTGTTCCTGCTCCGTCGTGAAGAGCGGACCGCCCGCAACGACCGTTACTCCCGCTTCCTTGCACCGGGTAATAACCTCGTGTGCGGACTGTCTCTGCACGGTCATGGCGCTGATGAAAGCGTAGTCGGCCCACTCGAGGTCTTCCCCGGTGAGCCTTCTTACATTGGTATCCACCAGACGTTTATTCCACTCCGGCGGCAACATCGAGGCTACGGTAAGCAGCCCGAGCGGCGGGGAGGAGGCCTTTAAGCGTATGAATCTCAGTACGTGCTTGAAACTCCAAAATGTATCCGGAAACTCAGGGTAAATCAGAATCACATTCATAAGGTCTTTCTCCTTTTCACCTCATTCTACTTTGAAATCGGACCTCGCGCTGCGAATTTGCCGCCGAACATCCTATTTTTATATTTCTCCCAATGGTTGCATTATATATTAGTAAAGAAAGAGGCGTCAAAGTTATAATATGCCATAATGCTGTGATATATGGGAGTTTTTTTAAAAAGCTCGAAGGTAATCTCCTGTATCAGAGGAAAGGATGGCGGAGCGCCTCCGGCTCCTCTATAGGGTCAACTGAAGGAAAAAACGACATAGACGCGCGGTGTTATGTTCGTGCAGGAAACCACGTTATACGAAAGTAATCCCCCGAAAAAAATAAGGGGCTTACGCCCCGGGTTTACTTAGTTGTCTCGTTTTTCAAGGTAGCGTTCCAATTTTCGCTTTACCCGCTGGAGGGCGTTATCAATCGACTTTACATGTCTTTTAAGGTCTTCGGCTATTTCCTGGTAGGACTTCCCGTCAAGGTAGGATATCAGAACCTTCCACTCCAGGGCGCTTAAAAGCTCGCCGATCTTCTCCTCGATGTTGTCAAACTCTTCGCGGCTGATGATAAGCTCTTCCGGGTCGGTGAGCCGCGCGCCGGACACCACATCCAACAACGTACGGTCGGAGTCTTCGTCATAAATCGGTTTGTTTAAAGAAACGTAGGAGTTTAAAGGGATATGTTTCTGCCTGGTAGCGGTTTTAATCGCGGTGATAATCTGCCGCGTGATGCACAACTCGGCGAAAGCCCTGAAGGAAGAGAGCTTGTCAAGCCGAAAATCGCGTATCGCCTTATAAAGCCCAATCATGCCTTCCTGGATGATATCCTCACGGTCCGCTCCGATAAGGAAGTACGACCGCGCCTTGGCCCGGACAAAATTCTTATACTTGTTAATCAGGTACTCCTGGGCCTCAATATCGCCCTCCCTGGCATGTTCCACAATCTCTTCATCTTGCAGCACTTCGTATTCTGGGAAAGCCTGCCGGTTCAAGCCGCTGAGGCTCAACCTATCGCCCCCACTTCGTTATGGTTGTCCATGCCGTTTATGTTTCACATTATAACTAACAGGTCAATTGGCGTCAAGAAAAATTAGTCCTATCAAATTCTGCCTTTATCCAGGCGCCATTTCGCCATAATCTTTCGGATACCGCCGGTCAACCGGCTTTCCACGGAATCATCACCGGGTCGGGAAGAGACCGATTCCTGGTTCCGGTACCTCTGAATCACCTCGGCGACCATGGCATCGAACTCCCTGGGCGGTATGCGTAGCGCCCCGTGCCCCAGTACCATTCTCTGCTCCGCCCGGTCGGCGGTTACCACCGATACGGTGAAACTCCCCGCCAACTGGGCCGCCAACCGCTCTATCACCGTATCGGCGGCTTCCCCTTCGGCGGTAAAAATAACCGTGACGTCGTCCCGCTGCTCGACACTCCCCTTACCGCCTTTAACCCGGTAGGCGTCAAAAACCACGACCACGTCCACGCCCGTAAGGGCCGCATACTGCGCCAGTTGATTCAAGAGGCGGTCCCGGGCATGCGCCATATCAAACTCTTTGCCCGGAGCCTTCCCCTGTAACCGGAAAAAGATAAGGTTGTAACCGTCAACTATCGTCGCTTCGCGCATCAACTTCACGTCGTTGGCGGATAACCTCATAAAGGACAAGCGCCGCGGCTACGGAAGCGTTCAGCGACGTAATACTCCCCATCACCGGTATCCGCACCAATAAATCGCACTCTTTTTGCACAACCCGTCCCAGGCCTTTTTCCTCACCCCCGATTACCACCGCCAGCGGTCCTGTAAGTTTTAAATCCCAGAATACTTGGGGCGCACCGGCGTCGGCGCCGACAACCCACAAGCCCTGCCCTTTCAACTCGCGGAGCGTCCGGGCGATATTGGCAACGCGGGCTACAGGCATATACTCCGCGGCGCCCGCGGCCGCCTTGGCAACTTCGCCGGTAAGCCCCGCCGCGCGCCGCGTCGGAACAACCACTCCGTCCACGCCCGAAGCAGCCGTGGTGCGCAAAATGGCACCCAAGTTGCGCGGGTCGGTAACGTGGGAAAGAACTACCAGTAGTGGTGGTTTTTTGGCCTTATTCAAGATATCGTCAACACCGACGTATTCTTTACCGGCCGGGAAGGCAAGGTATCCCTGATGCACCCCCCCGGCGGCCAAACGGTCAAGCGCCTGCCTGTCCACCAGCTGCAGCGGTATTCCCTTCGCCATCGCCATGCTGCGGACTTCTTGAAACATCGGACCGCCCAGGCCCCGCGCCACCAGGATCTTATTCAGCGGACGCCCGCTTCTCAGGGCCTCCTTTACCGGATGCCGCCCGTAGAGCACCTCGGACAAAATTCAAACCTCCATAGATTTGGATTTGCGGTCAAGAAGTCGAGAATCCAGAATCCAAGAATTCAGAATAGACAAGAGAAACCCTATCTTCTGACTCGTAACTCGTTACTACTGACTTCTGGCTTCTGACTACTGGATTCTAATCCTATACCCTCTTCCACCTTACCCCTTCGGGGGTGTCTTCCAGTGTGATCCCTATCTCCTTGAGCCCATCGCGTATGTTGTCGGCGGTGGCCCAGTCCTTCCTTTCCCGCGCATCCCGGCGGACCGATATAATCAGGTCCAAAAGCTTAACGGTCAGGTCGTCGCCGTTTCTGTCCTCTTCCACCAGCGGCTTGCCGTCTACTTCCGTGAATATCCCCAGAATAAGATTAAAGTTGCAGAAAAGGTCAATCGCCTTTTGCAGCGTTTCTTTGGGCGGCAGCAGCGCCGCGTGAACCGCGGTGTTGACCTCCCGGACCAGGTCGAAAAAGCAGGCTATGGCACGCGCGGTGTTGAAGTCGTCGTCCATGGCGGTCTTGAATTCTTCTTCGAGGCCGATAAGATTGTCGGTAAGGACACCGTCACCCCTGCCGGGCGAGGCTCTGCCCAACGCTTCCACAAGAAGACTAAAGCCGTTTTTCAGCCTTTCCATACCCCGTACGGCCGCTTCGAGGTACTCCGGCGCGTAGTCAAGCGGGCTCCGGTAATGCGTTCCGAGAAGGAACAGCCGCACCGCCGGGGCAGGGTAGCGCTCCAGCACCTCCCGTACCAGGAATACGTTGCCTACCGATTTGGACATCTTCTCCTGGCGTACGGTGATAAAGGCGTTATGGACCCAGTAGCGGGCAAACGGCTCACCCGTTGCGGCTTCCGACTGGGCGACTTCGTTCTCGTGGTGGGGGAAGACGAGGTCGGCGCCCCCTCCGTGGATGTCGAAGTTGCTGCCGAGGTACTTCAGAGACATCGCCGAGCACTCTATATGCCAGCCGGGACGCCCATCCCCCCAGGGACTCGGCCACTTCGGCTCTCCCGGTTTCGCCGCCTTCCATAACGCAAAATCAAGCGGGTCCAGCTTGTTTTCCCCCGGTTCCACCCTTGCTCCGGCCAGCAGGTCGTCTATTTGACGTCCGGAAAGCTTTCCGTACCCCGAAAAGCGCCTTACCGCGAAATAAACATCTCCGCCCGCCGCGTAGGCAAACCCCTTCGCCACCAGGTTTTCGATCAGCTCTATTATTTCCGGAATATGCTCGGATACCTTGGGGTGAACATCCGCCCGCCGCACATTCAACGCATCGGTGTCTTCGTAGTAGGCCTTTGTGTATTTCGCCGCGACGGCCTGCGGTGTCGTTCCCTCTTCCCCGGCCCTTTTGATTATCTTGTCGTCCACATCCGTAAAGTTCTGAACGTAAACCACCTTATACCCGCAGTACTCCAGGTACCTGCGAATTGAGTCAAAAATCACGAAAGTCCTGGCGTTCCCCAGATGGATGTAGTTATAGGTCGTAGGGCCGCAGCAGTATATCCTTACCCGCCCCGGTTCAGCGGGAACAAGCTCTTCCTTTCTTCCGGTTGTGGTGTTGTAAAGCTCTATCAAAACCCATCCCCCTGTATCAGTTCAAAGTTCAAAGTTCAAAGTCCAAGGTTCTAAGTCACGAGTCGAAGGTCCTCAGTCCTCAGTCCTCAGTCACGAGTCTTCTGGATTCTGACTTCGGTCTTCTACCTTCTACCCTCCGGCTACTGTCTACTGTCTACTGACTACTGTCTACTGATTACTACTCCTGCTGTAAAAGCGCCACCGCGTAAGCCGCTATCCCTTCCCCGCGGCCGGCGAAACCCAACCCTTCAGTGGTAGTCGCCTTTATGTTTATCCGCGACGCGGGAGCGCCCAGTACCCCGGCGATGTTCTTCCCCATCTCGGGTATATAAGGCGCGAGGCGCGGTTTTTCGGCTGCAACCACCGCGTCCACATTGCCTATCGTGAAACCGCGTGCGGTTATGATTTCATTGACCCGGGAAAGCAATTCCAGACTGCAAATGCCCCGGTAGGCAGCATCGTCAGGCGGAAAATGCATTCCGATGTCCCCTTCACCGGCCGCGCCCAAGAGGGCGTCCATCACCGCGTGGCAGAGAACGTCCGCGTCGGAATGGCCCTCAAGACCTTTCCCCCAGGGAATCGATGTGCCGCCCAGGATCAAAGGCCTTCCTGGAACCAAACGGTGGACGTCATAACCGACACCCACCCGCAGTGGAGCACCTTGACTAATTAGCGCCGATGCAATCATGAAATCCTCCGGCGTGGTCAGCTTAAGGTTCTCATACCCGCCGGGCACCACCTTCACCGGCAGACCGCAGCGTTCTACCAGGACCGCGTCGTCCGAACCGTATAAACCTTCCCGCTGGGCACGGCGGTGCGCCTCAAGCAGGATCTCAAAACGAAAGACCTGGGGCGTCTGGGTCAGGTAGAGGACCTCCCGCGGCAGGGTTTCCGTTACGAAGCCCGAATCCCCTACGACCTTTACCGTATCCTTCGACGGCACGGCCACGACCGCTGCGCCCCAGGAAACGGCGGTATCAACAGCGGCTTCGATGTATTCAGGGCGCACCAGAGGGCGCACCCCGTCATGAATCACCACTATGTCCGGCGGTCCGGGAAGGCATTGAAGTCCCGCCCATACCGAATCCTGCCGCTGCGTTCCGCCGGGAATAACCGAAACAACCTTCCGGTAACCGCCCGGTTCAACAATTTCCTGCCGGCAATAATCTTCTTCCCCCGGCGGGACAACAAGCACCACACTCTTGACCACCGCCACCTTTTCAAAAACAGCAAGCGTCCGGCTTATAACCGGAAAGCCCCCCAAAAGGCGGAACTGCTTTTTGGGACCGCTTCCCATCCGGACGCTCTGCCCGGCGGCAACGACCACCGCGCCGGCATCAACCAACCGCGTAACTAATCACCCTTTCGCATTACAATGGCGGAAGTGTTTCGCTGACGGAACGCGGCGAGATGCAAGCAGGGCGCGAAAGCCAGCCTGGGGTAGCGCGGAGCGTACATTAAGGTACGTGAGCACTGCCCCTGGTTGGCTGACAAAGCCATGCGCAGTATATCGCCGCGCCCTACGACCGGGGCACCTGAATAATCAACCAACCGCGTTCACCCCGTCAAGCTTAGTCGGCCCCGGTTCTTCCCTTAGCGTCTTCGGTCTTGCGAATATCATTCTACCGGCGGTTGTCTGCAAGACGCTCGTAACCGCTACCTTTACCGGCTGGCCGATGTGTTTCTTCCCGCCGTCTACAACTATCATCGTCCCATCGTCAAGGTAAGCAACTCCCTGACCGGCTTCCTTGCCGTCCCGCACGACCTGGACGACCATCTCCTCGCCCGGAAGGACGATCGGCCGCAGGGCATTGGCCAATTCATTCACGTTCAGAACCTTAACTCCCTGAAGCTCCGCCACCTTGTTAAGGTTGAAATCGGTGGTGATAATTTTCCCGTTTGACTTTTTTGCCAGTTGAACCAGCTTGGCGTCAACCTCCTGCACGTTAGCCAGGTCCTGCACGTTCTCGTATATCTGGACCTTTACCTGAGCCTCTTTCCTTATCCTGTTGAGAATATCCAACCCCCGGCGGCCGCGGTTCCTCTTCAATATATCGTTGGAATCAGCGATGTGCTGCAACTCATCAAGAACGAAAACCGGGATCATAAGCACCCCTTCTACAAAACCGCTGGCGCAAAGGTCAGCGATGCGCCCGTCTATAATCGCACTGGTATCCAAAACCTTTACGTTTCCCGGTGCGCGATTCTCTTTGGAAGACTTGTCCCTCAACTTAGAGAATGAAGCCATCATCCCCCAGAACTCCTCGCGTTTCTTCACTCCTATGGAAAAGCCCAGGTACCCAAGTAAAACAGTAATACCGAGCCGGATTCCCGTTCCGATCGAACCTAACGCACTAAGGATGGCGCCGAATAAATTGGCAATTATAAGTCCGGCAATTAAACCAAGGACTCCCGCTAAAAGATCTGCAACCGGCATCCGTTGAAGATACTGCTCACCTTTCGTCGTTATCCAAATAACCCCGTTTATCAGACGGGGAGCAAGTAAACCGCCGAGCGCCAACCCGAATGCGGCAAATAAAAAGACAAGACCGATATTCGTTATTAAATGATACTCCCGGAACCGTAAAAGTACGAGGCCGGCCAACACGCCGCCGCCGCCAAAGACTAAAACCAATAAGAAAAAAATCGCTCTGCGAATCAAAATCCGATTCACCTCCTTTCCCGAGATTCTTCTTTACCTTCTGTCCCAATTATACGGATTCTATGCAGCATCTTCAAGGAGACCGTTATAAAATTTCACCTGCCCCATCAAGAGGCTTGGCGTCAAAACCGAGGTCTCCAGACTCATACAATCCGTACTTTTTTCAGTGTCCCGGAACACTTCGCGGATTATAACACCTTTGTGTTGACGGATTACGGTTTTTAAATAATATAAGGGGATTTAACGAACAACAGGAGTCAAAGTTTAATCGTTAGTCTGCGGGTCACAAGCGCAAGTTAAGTCGAGTGATAAAATATGCCCGAAACCAAAAACTGCGCCAGACCTGCTGGCGCAGTTTTTACGCAAACGCTTTGTCTAAGAGGCTTTTAGCTTTGTCCTCCTCAAGTTCGGTGGCCAGCACCAGCTCACTTATAAGAATTTGCTTGGCGTTTTCCAGCATCCGTTTTTCTCCTGAGGATAAACCTTTTTCCCGTTCCCTCCTGGCCAGATTGCGTACAACCTCCGCCACGGCAAATATACTTCCGCTTTTTATCTTTTCTAAGTTTGCCCGATAACGGTGATTCCAGTTAGTGGGCATCGCGTTTGCAGAAGCCTTTAAAAGAGTAATCACCTGGCGGACTTCATCTTTGTCAATTACCTGCCGGAGTCCAATCTCTTCGCCGTTTGCAATCGGGATCATCACCTTCATGTTGCCGACGGGGAGACGTAGGACGTAGTATTCTTTTGTTTCTCCCAGGATCTCCTCCTCCTCGATCGCCTCGATCACTCCAGCACCGTGCATGGGATAAACAACCTTGTCACCGATCTTGAACAACTGACCACCTCCCAGAGCTAATGAACCTATCGCTATAAAGATATCACCAGATGCCGGTTTTGTCAAGGGCGTAGTATTTTAACATAACCGAATTTGGCTGTCAAATAATTTTTGCTCGTACAATAGAAAAATTTTACCGGTACCGCTCCTGCAGCAGCTGATTCCAATACCGCTTCAGACCCTCCTTGATGAGACGCGCCCGGGTCTCACCGATGCCTTCCACGTCGTCGAGTTCTTCGATAGAAGCTTGAAGAATCCGGCTGAAGTTGCCAAACGTGCGCGCAATGTTCTCGATAACCGGGAAAGGCAGGCGGGGCAGCCGGCTCAGAATCCGGTAACCGCGCGGTGACACGACCTGCTCAAGGATCCCGGCGCCTCCGGAAAAACCTAGGACCCTGGCGATGAGTGAAAGGTCCAGAAGGTCCTCCGCCGGCCAGCTTTCGATAATACTCAGGATGTCTTTGGGGGCTTTTTCTTCAACCACGTAATAATCCTGAATAATTAACAGACCTTCGTTTTCAACGTTTGTTACCAGTTCTTCGACCTGCATGACTATCAGGCGTCCCTCACTGCCGAGTTCGGAGATGTAGTGTTCTATTTCCTTAACTATGCGAAGGGTCATCTCGGTACGCTGGATAGCCTTTGCGACCTCGAACAAAGTAACCGTGTCCTCAAATTCGAGCACCGTCAGGTTAACTACCGCCTGGTTCAGAACTGCGCGGTATTTTTCCAGGGTCTGAACTGCCTGGTTGGCCTTGGCCAGGACGACCTCAAGATCCCTCAAAACATATTTGGTTGAACCCTTGTATACGGTGATCACCCCGCGCCGCTGGGAGATCGAAATAACCAGCATGCCGGTCTGCTTCGCAACCCGTTCCGCCGTCCGGTGTCTGATACCGGTCTCGGAAGAGGGGATACTGAGATCGGGGATCAACTGGGCGTTGGCCGCCATAATTCGTTTGGTGTCTTCGCTTACAATTATCGCGCCGTCCATTTTGGCAAGCTCGTACAACCGTGCGGGTGAAAACTCAGCGTTGACCACAAAGCCTCCCTCCGCAATCTCCATTACCTTGTCGTTATCGCCGACGACTATCAGCGCCCCGCTTTTTGAGCGCAGGATGTGTTCGAGACCCTCTCTAAGCGGCGTCCCAGGCGCCACCGTTCGCAGGATTTTCAGCAATTGCCTCTCCATGAACGACCTCCTTCGTATCGGCCGCCAGGTATAGAAGACTGCTGCAAAACTATGCCCAGCAATTGGGAAGTGCGAGGTGGGATGTTAGACATCTCACTTCTCAAACAGTCTCCGTGACCTTTGCTAAGTTAACTGCCGAAAGACTTTGGGTGTCTTTCTATCGGTTAATTCGTTCAGCAACACTTTTCTTAAAGAAAAGCATCCCCCGGCAGGGGGCTTTTGGAACCGGACGGTCAGGCGCCGTTACGATTCCAGAGCGGCCTCCAGCGCCTCGCCGAGAGTCGCCGCGCGGACCGTTTCGAGGTGGTTCTTAATCTCGGGCCCCGGACAGACAACCGCTCTTTTAAAACCGAGTTTAGCCGCTTCCTTCAGACGAGCATTGAGCGCGTTGACCGGACGTATCTCGCCGGTCAGCCCTACTTCACCGACTACGACCGTACCCGGTACAACCGCCACCTCCCGGTGGCTTGAAGCCACCGCTACGGCGACCGCCAGATCGGCGGCCGGTTCAACGATTTTTACGCCGCCGACGGCGTTAATATAAGTGTCACAGTTTCCAAGCCTGAGTCCGACCTTTTTATCGAGAACCGCAATCAGAAGCGCAGCCCGGTTGATGTCGAAGCCCGCCGTCATTCGCCGGGGCACGCCGTACGGGTTTGTAGAGACAAGCGCCTGCACCTCCACCAAAAGCGGCCGCGTCCCCTGAAGGACCGGCACAACCACCGATCCCACCACCGGGTGCTGCTGCTCCGATCCCAGGAAAAGGGCCGAAGGGTTCGCAACGTCCACCAACCCTTCCTCACGCATTTCAAAGACCCCTATTTCGTCGGTCGCTCCAAAACGGTTCTTTACTCCGCGCAAGATGCGATAGTTGTGATGGCGGTCGCCTTCAAAATAAAGCACCACGTCGACGGCGTGTTCCAGCAATCGCGGACCGGCCAGAATACCGTCCTTGGTAACGTGCCCGATGAGGAAGACAGGCGTTTCCGTGCCCTTGGCCACCTGTTGAAACTCGGCGGCGCATTCCCGGACCTGCGCAACACTCCCCGGGACCGCCTGCACCTGGGGCTGTGTAGTGGTTTGGATCGAGTCGATCACCACGGCGCGAGGGCTAAGCGCCTCAATATGCTCCTTAATCACTTCCACATCGGTCTCCGCGGCTATAAAGATGTTTGCGGTACCGATGCCCAGTCGTTTAGCCCGCAGGGAAACCTGCCTTGCGGATTCTTCGCCGGTGACGTAAAGCACCGGGCCCCCCTTGCTGAGATTCCGGGCGACCTGCAGGAGCAGGGTGGATTTTCCGATACCGGGGTCGCCGCCGATAAGGATTAGGGAACCGGGGACGATTCCACCGCCGAGAACGCGGTCAAATTCGGAGATGCCGACAGGCAAGCGAATTTCTTCCGCGGCCGTCTCTTGAAGGTTATGAAGGACCGCACCGGTTTTATTTTTCTTTTTATCCGTGGAATCGGATATGACGTTTATGAATGAATCCCAGTTCCCGCAGGCCGGGCACCGGCCTACCCAGCGGGTTGACTGGTAACCGCAAGCAGAGCACTGGAAATCCGTCTTAATCATACCAAACCCCTAACTTTTCCAGAGACAAACACCTGTATACATTTTAAATCATGTTTCTACAAAAAAAAAGTGTAAGTCTTCAGTACGCTCGACTCCGTCCGACGGCCACCTTGGCGCCACGCCTTCTGGCGGCGTTCCGTAATTGTAACGCCTCCGAATAAAAAATCCCGCTTATTAAGGCGGGATTAATCTCTTTTTAGACCTTTTTCACGGTTACTTTCCCCTGCACGGCGTCGACGGCAACCCTGTCACCCTTGGTATAAGTGCCCTTAAGAAGTTCCTCGGACAATTCATCCTCCACCATACGCTGAATGGTACGACGCAGAGGCCTGGCGCCGAATTTTTCGTCGATCCCTTCCTTCGCCAGAAGGTCCTTCATGCCTTCTTTGAACTCCACCACGACATTTTGCTCCTGAAGTCTTTTCGCCACATCCTTGAGCATCAAATCCACTATCGCCCGGACGTGCTCGTTTGATAACGCGTGGAAGACGATGATCTCATCGACCCGGTTCAGGAACTCGGGCCTGAAGGTGCGGTGGAGTTCGCCCATCACCTGCTCCTTCATCGTGTTGTAAGCTTCCTTTTGTTCCTCGCCGGCCTTGAACCCCAGTCTTCCTTCTTTTTTCAGAAAGCTGACGCCCACGTTGGAGGTCATAATTATCACCGTGTTCTTGAAATCGACCGTGCGCCCCTTGGAATCGGTTAACCTGCCGTCTTCCATCACCTGGAGCAGGATATTGAAGACATCCGGGTGCGCCTTCTCGATCTCGTCAAGCAGCACCACCGTATACGGACGTCTCCTGACCGCTTCCGTGAGTTGGCCGCCTTCTTCGTGTCCGACATAGCCGGGCGGTGCGCCGACCAGCCGCGACACGGTATGGCGCTCCATGTATTCGGACATATCGATTCGGACCGTGGCATCCTCATCCCCGAAAAGGACCTCGGCAAGCGCTCTCGCCAGTTCGGTTTTACCCACACCGGTAGGCCCCAGGAAGATAAAGCTTCCTATCGGCCGCCGCGGGTCCTTGAGCCCTGCCCGAGCGCGCCTGATGGCGCGGGATACGGCGGTCACGGCCTCATCCTGTCCGACAACGCGCTGGTGAAGAGTCTCCTCCATTTTCAATAAACGCTCTGTCTCTTCGAGCTTTAGTTCCTTCACCGGAACGCCCGTCCAGCTCGACGCAATCTCCGCGATATCCTCAGGACCTACCACGAGTTCCCCTTCGGTTTGTTTGGCACGCCATGTCTCGCGCGCGGTTTCGATTTCGCCGCGAAGCCGCGCCTCCTGGTCGCGGAACTGCGCCGCTTTTTCGAACTCCTGCGCCGTTATCGCCGCTTCTTTCTCCTTCCGCAGTTCTTCTATACCTTCCTCGAGCTCCTTGAGGTCCGGCGGCGGTGTGAAAGCGCGGAGCCTCACCCGCGAAGCGGCTTCATCAACGAGGTCTATGGCCTTATCCGGCAAAAAGCGGTCGGTGATATAACGGTCCGACAGCCTTGCCGCCGCGTCGATGGCTTCATCCGTAATCCTGACCCGGTGGTGCGCCTCGTAACGGTCGCGCAAACCCTTGAGTATGGCGATGGTGTCCTCAACCGTCGGCTCGTTCACCGATACCGGCTGGAACCTGCGCTCCAGGGCAGGGTCTCGCTCTATGTGCTTGCGGTACTCGTTAAGCGTAGTCGCGCCGATGCACTGCAACTCGCCCCGCGCCAATGCGGGTTTCAGGATATTGGCGGCGTCGATCGCTCCCTCGGCCGCGCCGGCGCCGATCAGGGTGTGCAACTCGTCGATAAAAACGATAACGTTACCGGCGCTTTTGATCTCGTCAACAATTTTCTTGAGGCGCTCCTCAAACTCGCCGCGGTATTTGGTGCCCGCAACCACCGAAGCCATGTCGAGCGCCACCACGCGCTTGTTCTCCAGCACCTCGGGCACTTTGCCCGACGAGATGCGTTGCGCCAAGCCCTCGGCGACCGCCGTTTTTCCCACGCCCGGGTCGCCTATCAGCACCGGGTTATTTTTGGTGCGCCGGCTGAGGATCTGAATAACCCGTTCGATTTCGTTCTGCCGTCCGATTACCGGGTCGAGCCTGTCCTCCTTCGCCAGGTGTGTGAGGTCGCGCGCATACTGGTCCAGTACCGGGGTCTTATTCGCGCCCTTCTCCACCCCCGGTCCGGGGCCGCCGGGGACACCGTTGCCGATCGCCTCCACCACCGCCGCCCGGACGCGTTCCAGTTCGATACCGGAAGCACCCAGGACCCGCGCCGCTATTCCTTCGCCCTCCCGAATCAGACCGAGAAGGAGGTGCTCCGTCCCGATGTAGTTGTTACCCAGATGGCGCGCCTCGTCGATCGCCAGTTCCAGGACACGTTTCGCCCTCGGTGTAAGGGCTACCTCTTGCGCAACCGGGCTCTCACCCGGTTCCACCATCTGCTTGACCTGCGCCAGCACGGACTCGGGATCTACACCCATCTCCGTCAAAACCCTCGCCGCCACCCCTTCACCCTCGCGCAGCAAACCGAGAAGTATATGTTCCGTCCCGACAAACGGGTATTGCATCCTGCGCGCTTCTTCCTGCGCCAGAAGCAGTACTTTCTGCGCCTTTCTTGTAAATCTTCCGAACATCTCGTCCTACCTCCTCAGAAAATAAATCAACCGCCCAGACACCAAGAACGCCATGTATCAAGAAAAGGATTATGTGATAACACTTAACTCGCTGGTTCCACGTAAATTTTCATCGTTCGTGGTGCCGCCTAAGGCGGCATGGGGCAATCCCTTGAAAATAATCCGGATCCAAATCGAATCTACTACTTCTTACTTCCGTATTTTCCATTCTTACCCGATTGTAGACGCTCGCGGATCAGCCGGGCCCGCAGCATATCACGCTCAAAGGGTTTAAGCTCTTTTCCGGCCATTTTGGTGAGAAAGGCCGGTTGGATAAGCACCATAAGCTCGGATACCAAACCCAGCGGGATAATCTGTATTACTTTCAACGCAAGTCCGAGACGCAGGTCCGAAAGACAGCGCATCGCCTCCTCCGAGTTGATTACCCTTGCGTACTGCAGTACCCCGTAAGAACGGAAAATCCTGTCCTCCAGGGCCCCGCGCTGTTTTTGGTAGAGACCCTGGCGGGACTCGCGTTCCTGAGTTACCAGCCGCCGGGCCAAAGCCGTAAGGTTGCTGATAATCTCGTCCTCACTCCGGCCGAGGGTGATCTGGTTTGAAATCTGGAATAGGTCCCCGGCAGCCCTCGTGCCCTCACCGTAAAGGCCGCGGACCGCCAGACCGAGCTTGCTCAAACCGGAAACAACATCCTCCAGGACCCTTGTGGCAACCAGGCCCGGAAGATGCATCATCACCGAAGCACGCATGCCCGTCCCTACATTGGTCGGACAAGCGCTGAGATAACCGAATTCCTCGTTGAAAGCATATTCGAGCGTCGCCTCTAGTTCATCATCCACCCGGCTCGCCAGCCGCCAGCACTCTTCAAGCGCCAGGCCCGGCTTCAGACACTGGACGCGCAGGTGATCTTCCTCGTTGACCATAATGCCCACCATCTCGTCCGACCGTAAAACCACCGCCTTCTCTTGAGGATCGCCCTTGAGGAAATCCGGGCTTACCAGGTGTTTCTCCACCAGAATTCGCCGCTCCACCGGCGTCAGTTCGGCCAGAAGGGACACCTCGAACCGGCCTACCTTTTTGACGGATTCGGGGCGCTCGACTGCCAGACGAACGGCGTGGATGACTTCTCCCGCCTGCTCGCGACTCAAGCGATGCGGGAAAGGGTATGTCGCAAGGTTGCGGGCGATCCGGATCCGGCTGGAAACCACCACGTCCTCTTCCGCGCCGCCGCCCTCCATCCAGTAGCTGTGAGGGTCGGCCAAAGTTTCTCGCAACGCCATTTTACTTTCCCCCTTCCAACCCCTTTTCAAGGTCCCGTATCCGGTCTCGAATCTCCGCCGCTTTTTCGAATTCTTCCTTGCGCACTACCGCTTCAAGTTCCCTGCGGAGACGTTTGAGTTCCTGCTTCTTCCCGGCCAGTTTTCCGCAGCGCTGCGGCAGCTTGCCTATATGCTGGGTTGTACCGTGAACCCGCCGCAGGATTTGATCGACCGCAGGACGCAGCGACGTATAACAGTCGGCGCATCCGAAAAGCCCCCGTCCTGCGAACTCCTGTTCCGTTAAACCGCAGTTCAGACACCGGCCGTACGCCGGTTCCACCGGAGCCTTCTGCTCTTCATACAAACCGCCGAGAAGGTTGTGCAGCACAAACTGCGGCATTACCCCGAAACCGGTAATCCCCGCCTCCCGCGCGCATTCCTCGCAAAGATGTATCTCCTGCTTCTTGCTGTTCGTTATTTCCGTATAGTGAACCGTTGCCGGTCTCTTGTTGCATCTTTCGCAAACCATGGTCTTCCCCTCCAAATCCTTACCGTTTAAACACCGCCGCAACCATATTCTTAAACAGCGCCGCCCTCAGTCTGTTCCCGGCAGACGGCGATTCCCTGATGACCTCGGAAGAAACCGCCGCCAGCATCAGTCTTGCTTCCCTCACGGAAATCAGCCCTTCCGCTTCAAGTCTCTTTATCACCGCAGCGGCTTCAGGCTGGGAGACCGATTCCCCGGCAGACTCGAAAATATCGCGCGCAAGCTCCTCGAACGTCCCCAAAGGCAACCGCGAAATCCTCAGAAACCCGCCTCCGCCCCGCCGGCTCTCAATCAAAAACCCGTGCTGCAGTGTAAACCGCGTGGCTAAGACGTAGTTTATCTGCGAAGGCACACAACGGAAATAGATCGCCAGGGAATTCCGCTGCAACTCAATCTCCCCGGAAGGGCTCTGTGCCAGCAAAGCCTTGATGTGCCTTTCAATTTCGTCCGAGAGGCGCACGAATACCATGAACATCGCTCCAAAATATATTTGACTTTAACTAACCTTAACCTTAAATCATGCCCTACAAATTTGCAAAGCTGCCTACGAGTGATTTTTACCTATTGTCTGCCGGATTAAACGATAAATATGGAGTTGTCTTTCCAAGGCGATTATTTTCACCAAAATGCTGCCTTATCGCCGCGCAGGAGAACAATCGCGCCCTTGACGGCATAACTCATAAGTAACTATTCAGCCGCTTAGTGTTTATCTGACCCGGCACTCAAATATACGCTAAGGCTTAGACATCGCCGTCTTTATCGGGTGAGTTGAGTGCCGGGCGCCGAGATGCCGCGCCCGACGACCGGGACACCTGAATAGTTACAGTCATAAACAGGTGATTAATATGAAGAAAGAATTAGGCCTTGCCCTCGGGGGCGGGTTTGTACGCGGCATGGCGCACATAGGCGTGCTCAAGACGCTGGAGGCCGAGGGAATCAGACCGTCGATTGTGGCGGGCACCAGCGCCGGAAGTCTCGTAGCCGGCCTATATGCCGCCGGATGGTCTGTAAAAGAGATGGAGGATATGGCACGCAGCTTACACGCCGACGACTTCCTTGATCCCAGGCTGATAAGAAATCTATGGAGGCTGGCGGCGTACGAAATAAGCCAAAGATTCCGTGCCACGCGGGGGAAAGCACCTCCTTTGGGCGTATTGCCCGGCGCCAACCTGACTTCCTTCATTAACAAGATGTTCGGGGCACTCCGTTTTACCGAGTTGCAAATACCGCTCGTCGTGACGGCGACGGATATTATCTCGGGCAAGCGGGTGCTGTTTACGTCATCCTCCCTGAGGAGGGACGAGTTTTTACCTCTGTCAAACCCACCCGTGGCGCAGGCGGTACGCGCAAGCTGCACAGTACCCGGTCTGTTTGAACCCGTACGTATCGGTAAAATGCTGCTTGTCGACGGGTCGGTGCGGGAAACCGTGCCGGCGGAAGCCACGCGGTGGGCCGGGGCGAGGGTCGTTGTGGCCGTGGATGTCGGGGCAGGCGGCGGCGAAAACCAGTCGATGGAAAGCTTGTTGGATATACTGGCGGAATCCTGGGAACTGGCGATGAGCGAAGGCAAACGCAAAGAACTTGAAACCTACGCCGACCTGGTCATTAAACCGGAGTTAAAGGCCGCAGGCCGCTGGGATTTCAGCAAGTGTTCGCACTATATCAAAGCCGGCGAGCAGGCGGCTCAGGCTGGTCTCCCAGAAATCTCAAGGCTCCTGAAATAATAATAAGCATGTGTTAATCACCGCAAATCAAGGTTATCAGGCAGGGAGTTTCTCCGGCGCTTTCCTGAAGCGGTCGTGTGGTTAGGCACGTTTATCTACGATGAGACCCGGGGTCGTTTGCGGGGGTGCGGTTTCCTCGGCCTTTCGCGTTACCGTCGTCGTTTTACCGCCGGAAACGTAAACCCGGCCGCATTCGGGGCAAACACTGGTGCTTATCTGAACATTTTGATAGACAATTTCCCTGCCCTCTAATTCGGCGCGGGCCTGCGCGTGTAGAACGTGCTCCTGTTCATGGGCGGAAACCGCCATGTATGCCGCTTCGGGGGAAACATGCGTTGGAGATTTGAAAGAAACTCCGGGATCGTTGGAAACATCCCGGTACTGTCTTTGCTTACAGGTCTGGCATTCCTTAACGCCCAGTCTTTTCAGAACCTTCTCGGACTCCTCGCCTCTGCTTACACCAACGCCCTGATCAGAAACGGGTCGTTTCTCCGGAGGAGTCTGGGCTGGGCTGACACCGTTGTTCACGGTCCCGTTTCTGTCAGCCGCATTTAACACCGGCGTGATGATACCGCCGGTTGGAGCAGTGAGACCGACACGATAAAAAAGCACTTGCTCCCACCCCTCGTATCGGTTTATTTCGCCGCCCAACCAAACCCATGAGTTGAAGAACATTAATAATCCACGCGCTGCGCATGAAACCGATAATATTATAACGTAAATCGACAAAATTGTATAGATTTTGGATATCGAATAACATCCTTCCCGTACGGTTGTTGTAGTTGTTGTATAATAAAGGCGTTTGCGACTTACAGCAGTTTTCCGATTACAACGCTTGCCTAAGAACAATGGTATCGCCGCATACGGCGTATAGAGAGGCCGATGGACAAAGTGCAAAATGAACGCTTTATATATTCAAAGTCACCCAGGGTTCGCCATGCGGCCTGGGGCCGTCATCTGAAGAATGAAAATAGGGCGACCCGTAAGCCGTTTACTTAGATGCCGAAAAGTAACATAAACGGAACGCGACGAGAAGTGATGCAGTGCAAGGAAGACCTGCGAAACGAACCGGAGCGTACTGAATTCAGATGTCGGAAGCCGGAAATCAGAAGTCTGAAGAAAAAAGGAATTCGCGTAGCGAATTTTTCGAAGTTCTGACCTCTGACATCCTGCATCTGACTTCCGAAATGCGTTGCTTATCGTCGCGTCCTGCGAAAGAACGCTTATACAAGGGAGGCGCGAATGATCGTTCGGAAAGCAACGTTGGCGGACGCGCCGGCCATCGCCCGTGTAAACGTTGAAACCTGGCGGACCGCTTACCGGGGAATCATTCCCGACGGATACCTGGACCAGTTGTCTTGCAGCGATAGAGAAAGAAGCATCCGGGAACTCTTTTTGCCCGGAAGCAGGGTGTTCATCTGCGCAGCGGTAATAGAGGAGGGAGAGATCGTCGGCTTTGCGGCGGCGGGCCCCGAACGCACCGGTGACCCGGTCTACCGCGGGGAGATACATGCTATCTACGTGCTCAAGGAATACCAACGCCGGGGCATCGGCCGGCTCCTGGTTCAATCGGTGGTGGAAGAACTCGGACGGTCCGATCTTCGGTCTATGCTGGTGTGGGTCCTGAAGGACAACCCTTACCGTCGCTTTTATGAATACCTCGGAGGCAGACAAGTCGGCTCGCAGGTTCTGGAGATTGACGGGTTCAGAACAACCTTGATCTCTTATGGCTGGACCGATATACAGACCCTGCGGGCGCAGTCCTAATGTAACGGACTCAAAGAATTCGACAAAGAACGCAGGGGTTCCCCCCCGCAGGCCCGAATATAACTTTTTAGGCAGGGGTTTCAGGTCAGAATTCAGAAGTCAGTAGCCAGAATTCAGAATATAGAATCAGCGGCAATCCCCATATATTCTAACTCCTGGGCACTGGATTTTGACCCTGAATAGACCTTCTTGACGCACGGACCTCAAAGGCTCTATCGCTTAAGCTTAACTTAGAAATATTCTCAGTACAGATATGCACGAATTTTCGCAGGAACTTTCATTAAAAGAGGGAGATGTATTATGTTAACAGCGAATCGCCTTGTCATCCTTCCGGTACTTCTCGTTCTTTTCGTCTTCCTCGCCCCGCCCGCCCTCGCGGCGCCTAAGGTCGTGCTCGACGGCAGGCAGCTTTCATTCGATGTGCCGCCGGTGATCGACCAGGGCCGGGTGTTGGTGCCGATGCGGACCATTTTTGAAGCCCTGGGCGCCAACATTGAATGGGACGGTTATACCCGGACCGTGACGGCAGCGAAGGGTCAAACCACCATCAGCCTGACTGCAGGCTCCCGTCTGGTGTCCTTCAACGGTTCACCCGCCTTGCTTGATGTCCCGGCTAAAATCATGAACGGCCGCACCCTGGTCCCCCTGCGTTTCGTTTCCATCGCCTTTGACGCGGAGGTTCTCTGGACGGGAGGTACACAGACGGTAACCATAACGTCCGCCATGGAAGACATAGAGGTCCACTTTATCGATGTCGGCCAGGGTGACGCGGTATATATTTCACTTCCAAACAATAACGACATCCTCATCGACGGCGGAGACGACACCCACATTTCCGCGGTGGTCAACTACCTGGAGGACGAGTTTGTTGACGATATAGAGCTTCTTATCGCCACTCACCCCCATGAGGACCATATCGGCGGGCTTGACGACGTGCTGGCGGCTTTTAAGGTGGAGACCGTGGCGGACAACGGTATGGCCGTTGACACCGCTGCCTATCGCGACTACCGGGCGGCGGTCAAAGCCGAAAACTGCAACTATGAAAGGGCGGACGGCCAGACGTGGACTTACGATCGGGCTGAGTTCTCGGTCATCGGGCCGGTTAAGTCTTACCCCGGTATCAACGACAACTCGGTCGTAACCTTACTAAAATATGGCGGCGTGCAGATTCTGTTTACCGGTGATATGGAAACCGCAGAGGAGTCCGATATCCTGAGCAAGCTCGAAGACGTCGACGTGCTTAAGGTGGGTTACCACGGGGGGGCAACCGGCACGTCGCAAGCGTTTTTGGAAACGGTACGGCCGGAAACCGCGATAATCAGCGTTGGCGCGGGCAACAGATACGGCCACCCGGCGGCTTCAACACTACAGCGGCTGTCTGACGCCGGCGCCCTCGTCCACCGAACGGACCTGGACGGTGCGGTCGTTATCCTCGCCGACGGTAAGGTATATTATGTGGTGTGTGAAGAAGGTTGAGCCTTCCTGAAAAACAGCATTCACAACAAGGCAAAAGCATTTTGCTAAATAAAATTAAAGGACTTCGGTTTAACTTGAAGTCCTTGATGCTCTTGTATGGTGCGGGTGGAGGGACTTGAACCCCCACGGTGTTAACCACCAGATCCTAAGTCTGGCGCGTCTGCCGTTCCGCCACACCCGCATTACGCCGGTCTAAGGTTATTATAAAACGCCCCCTTCGTGACGTCAATTTAGTCTTCCCCTAACCCGGACAAGCCGGAACCAAAATATTTTACCCAGAGGCACAATTAATCCCATGTTTCCCTCTTTTCCACTACGTATCCTCTGTACCATCCTCTGTGTTCTCTGTGGTTAATTGCTTTCTTGCCGCCTCCCGGTAATTATTACCTTCCGGCTAAAACAAGAATAAGCAGGAATTTGGAAATATGTTACCGAAAGATGAAGGTTGATACATCATGTCGTTTTATGGTTTTTCCATTTTAATACACCGTCCCCGTGTTACGACACGCAAACCGTATGGCTCTTTACAATCTTGGAGGGAATTCCTGCACCGACCAGCGAACACGGTCCGAATTTTATCATCCCATTGTGTAGGAGGGATAAAGTGCCCAAGATTGGCGTTTACATTTGTCACTGCGGTGAAAATATCGCGGGCGCGATAAACATCGAAGAGGTAAGAGCATACGCTGCGGGTCTCCCGGACGTAAAGGTCGTTAGGGACTATCTCTTCATGTGTTCGGATCCCGGACAGGAACTGATAAAACAGGACCTAAAAGAGGATCTTGTAGACCGGGTCGTGGTCGCGGCCTGTACACCGCGCACGCATGAGCCGGTTTTTCGTAAAACGTTGGAAGACGGCGGACTTAACAAATACCTGGTTGAAATGGCCAACATCCGCGACCAGGACAGTTGGGTACACTGGAACGACAAGGACGGGGCTACCCGGAAGGCTGAAAAACTAATCGGCAGCGCGGTGGCCAAGGCCTTTCTGCTTGAACCGTTGCGGGAAAGGTTCGTGGAAGTCACCAGGGCCTCCTTGGTGATCGGCGCCGGCGTAACCGGAATGTTTGCCGCACTGGACCTGGCTGAGATGGGATACAAGGTTTATTTGGTGGACAGGAACCCGTCGGTCGGCGGCAACATGGCCAAACTGGACAGGACCTTCCCCACGAATGACTGCTCGGCGTGCATCCTTACCCCGGTTATGGTCCAGGTAGGAAATCATCCAAATATCGAGCTTTTGACTTTTTCCGAAATCGAGTCCGTGGACGGCTCCATCGGGAATTTCAAGGTAAAGGTCAGAAGGAAACAGACTTACGTGGACTGGAACAGGTGCACGGGCTGCGGTGACTGCGTCAAAGCCTGCCCGCACGAGGTCGCCGACGAGTTCAACCAGGGCATGTATAACCGCAAGGCGGTTTATATCGAGTTTCCGCAGGCCGTACCCAGGAAAGCCGTGGTCGACGCGGCACATTGTCTCAACTGCGCCGGGCGCGACTTCGGAACACAACCGCGCCTTCATTCGAAAACCGGCGAGCCCGTTGCGGCGCCCTGCGAAAAGACGTGCAAGACCGGCGCCTGCGACAGGTCCGTCGCCTACAACCCCCGGGGTGAGGTCGTCGAACTTAATGTCGGGACTATCATTACGGCCGCAGGCTTTAAAGCCATGGACAAACACCCCTTCAAAGAATACTCGCCGGAATCGCCGAATGTAATCACCTCCCTGGAACTGGAACGTCTGCTGGCCGCCACCGGCCCCACGCAAGGGGAACTCAAGCGGCTGTCGGACGGGAAAACACCGGACACCGTGGCTTTCATTTCCTGCGTGGGTAGCAGGGATAAGCACCATCATACATACTGCTCGAAGGTGTGCTGTATGTACATGCTTAAAGAAGCCCGGTTGGTCAAGAGGAAGTGTCCGGACACGAACGTGTTCATCTTCTTCATTGACGTCAGAACGGGCGGCAAGGATTTCGAAGAGTATTACAACTACTGCCGCGACCTGGGTGTGAGGGTTATCAGGGGACGGGTCGGCGCGGTAGACGAACTGTCGGGTGACCGCTTGAGAGTGCGCGCTTACGATGTGGACATAGCCGGACCCGTCGAGCTCGAATCCGATCTGGTGGTACTGGCCACGGCCATGGAGCCTCCGACCGGCCTTAAAGAGCTGGCGCGTAAACTTGGCGTAACCTGCGGCGCCGAAGGCTTTCTGAAAGAAGCCCACACCAAGCTGTATCCTGTGGAAACCTCAGTAAGGGGGATCTACATCGCAGGCTGCGTACAGGGACCGAAGGATATTCCTGAATCCGTTTCCCAGGCTCGGGCGGCTTCTTCAGCGGCAGCGATACCGCTTACCTTGGGCAGGGTTGCGGTGGACCCCCTTACCTCCGAAATCGACCAGGAAAAATGCAGCGGCTGCGGTATTTGCGTGCCGCTCTGCCCGTATTCCGCCATAAAGATAATCTCGCTCGGGGAGATTCTCCGCGCAAGGATCGATGAAGCGCTTTGCGCCGGTTGCGGTGTATGCGCCGCGGCATGCCCTTCTAGGGCCGTTAAGCTGCACGGGTTTACCGCCGAACAGATCGAGGCACAGATCGAAGCATTGACCATCGCAGCAGGGGACGCATCCGGTGCCTGAAAACCCGGAGAAGCGGTATTTGTTGACATCCCGGCGGACAAACCCGGGGTTGGAGGAATGAGGATGAGTGACTGGAAACCGAATATAGTTGTTTTTGCCTGTAACTGGTGCACTTATCAGGGGGCCGACCTTGCGGGCATTCTTCGCTGCGACTACCCTTCGACCATCAGTATAATAAGGGTTCCGTGTACCGGTTGCGTTGAACCGGAGTTCATTGTCGCGGCACTGAAAAACGGGGCCGACGGCGTTTTCGTGGGCGGCTGCCACCCGGGAGACTGCCACTATCAAGAAGGCAACAACAAAGCCGCCGCGAGGTTCAAGCTTTTAAAAACGGTGCTCACGGAGATGGGCTTCGAGCCCGACAGGGTGAGAATGGAGTGGATCTCCGGTTCGGAGGGAAAACGATTTGCTGAAACAATGACCGAGTTTAACGAGTCCATTGAAAGAATCGGGCCGAACCCCATAGGGAGGTACATAAATGGCGGATAAGGTTAAACTGGCTTATTATCTCTCCGGGGGTTGCGGCGGCTGCGATATGGCAATTATAGACCTGTCCGAGAACCTGGTGGACCTGCTCCCCCGCCTTGATGTGGTTTTCTGGGCGCCCACGGTGGCCGACGTTAAGTATCGGGACCTTGAGGGTTTACCGGACAAATCGATTGACGTCGGTCTTTTTTCGGGTATGATCCGGCTGAGCGAGCAGGAGCATATGGCCGCGATTATGCGCCGCAAATGCAGGACCTTGATCGCGTACGGCGCCTGCGCGGCACTCGGCGGCATCCCCGGTATGGGGAACATGCATTCAAAAGAAGAGATTTTCCAAACCGCATATTTTGACACATTAAGCACCGATAACCCGGACGGCGTAATCCCGCAGACGCGATGCCTCGTAGACGGTAAATACGAGCTTACCCTGCCCGAGTTTTACAGGTACGTGAGGCCGCTGCAGGACGTGGCGGAGGTCGATTACTTCGTCGGCGGCTGCCCGCCGCACCACAGCTTCGTTGCCCGTGTCATCCCCGACATCCTCGGCGGCAGTTTTCCGGCGCCGGGATCGTGGATCACAAGCGATAAGGCGGTCTGTGCGCTTTGCGACCGTAATCCCGCCGTCAAGGGCGAAGAAATGAAGCTCATTAAAACGATCAAAAGGACCACCGACGGCCCCCCGGAAGAAGGCAAATGCCTGCTGCAGCAGGGCTATTTGTGTCTCGGCGCGGTAACCCAGGGCGACTGCGGAGCTCTTTGCCCGAAGGTGAACATTCCCTGCAGGGGCTGCGGCGGGCCGGTCCCCGGAGTCAAGGACTTCGGTCTGAGGGCGATCAGCGCCGTCGCGTCCTTGCTCGAAAACGAAGAGCTGGTCGACCGGATTCCCAGCCCGGTGAAGCTTTTTTACCGTTACTCGCTACCCGCGTCCATGCTGGGCAGGAAGATAAAGTGAGAGGTGCGGCATGACCTTAAAAAAGATAGAAATCAACCCCATGACGAGACTCGAGGGTCATGGCAAAATCTCCGTTTTCCTGAACGACCGGGGAAACGTGGACGACGTTTTCTTTCAAACCGTCGAGTTGAGGGGCTACGAGCGATTTTTAACCGGCATGCCCATCGAGGAAGTGCCGCGGACGGTCTCGACAATCTGCGGCGTCTGCCGTTGCGTGCACTTCGTCGCTTCGGTTAAAGCCGCCGACGCCGTTTACCACGCGGAGCCGACCCCGACCGCCGGGAAAATCCGGGAACTGCTCTTGAACGCCCACTACGTCGAGGACCATACGGCGGTCCTTTACGCTCTCGGATTTCCGGATTTCGTGGTCGGTCCCACGGCCGATGCCGCGGGCAGGAATCTGATCGGTCTGATCCAGGCCGTGGGGGTGGATATGGGCAGGTTAATCCTCAAGAAAAGGTACGCCGCCGTTAAGGTGATTGAGATGCTGGGCGGCAAACCGATTCACCCCGTGGCGGCGCTGCCGGGAGGCTGGTCCAAGAGGGTTACCGAGGAGGAAAGGAAAGAAATCCTCGCACTTTCCACGGAAATGGTCGAACTGGGCCAACTTACGCTTAAAATCTTCGACGACGTTGTTCTCCGGAACAAGGAATACATGGACCTCGTCACCGGCGAAGTGTACAAGGTCGAGTGCAACTATATGGGCACCGTGGATGAAAAGAACCGGGTACAGTTTTACGACGGAACCCAGCGGATCGTGGACACCGCAGGCAGGGAGATCGGCCGTTTCACGGGCGAGGGCTATCTGGACCACATCGCCGAAAGGGTGCTGCCCTGGAGCTACCTGAAGGTGCCGTATCTTAAGCGACTAGGCTGGAAGGGAATCACCGACGGCGAAGGCACGAGTCTTTACAGCGTCGGACCGCTCGCCAGGCTTAATGTAGCGGACGGTATGGACACGCCGCTGGCCCAGGAGGCATACGAAAAGATGTATACCGCCTTCGGTGGCAAACCGGTTCACAACATCCTGGCCTATCATTGGGCACGAGCGATCGAGCTTTTAAATGCGGCGGAGAAGGTCCAGAGGCTTGCTTCGGACGAAAGCATCACCGGCCCCGACGTCGGGGCAGAGCTCGGAACACCGGATGAGGGCGTGGGTGTCGTCGAAGCGGCCCGCGGCGTGCTTATTCACCACTACAAGACCGATAACAGGGGTATCGTCCGCGAAGTCAACCTGATCGTGGCCACGACCCACAACAACGGCCCCATCAATATGGCCGTCAAGCGGGCCGCCCGGCACTTTATAAAGAACGGGAAGGTGGACGAAGGTATACTCAACCTGGTGGAAATGGCCTACCGGCCTTACGACATCTGTCTGGCCTGCGCCACCCATACACTCCCGGGGCGGCTGCCGCTGGAGTTAGAGGTCTACGACCACGCCGGTGAACTCTGTAAAACCCTGAGAAACTTCTAAGTACATTAAACTGAGTTATGATAAATGAGATGCGTACAATCGTTGTCGGCATCGGAAATCCGGTCCTAAGTGACGACTCCGTCGGGATCAGGGTGGCACAGCATTTTGAAGGCCTGGTGGACACCGAAATCCTCACGACTACCGACTTTAAGGTTCTTGATAAGATACTGGGGTATGACAGGGCGATCATCGTTGACGGAGTACGGCTTGGGAATGAGCCCGGTACGGTGTCGGAATTCGGGATCGAAGAACTGTTGTTTACCCCGACGTTTTCCGGAACCCACAACCTCAGCCTCCCGGCCACCCTCAGCTTCGGCTGCCGGCTCTTTAAGGATGAGATGCCGAAGGAGATAAGAATCATCACCGTAGAGGTAAAGGATGTAACAACCTTCGGCAGGGAGTGCACCCCTCCGGTTGAAGCAGCTATTCCCAAGGCCGTGGAACGGGTGCGAAGGGGACTGGATAAGGCCTTTTAAACGTTTACCAAACAGCTCCGCCAGCATGCCCCACGAAAGATAAAGACTCCCACCTCCAACATCCCACCTCTCACTTCTCAGACGGCCGGTCCGTTACAGTGCCGGCAATAGTCTCCGCATGGGCCCGGGGCGTCTTCAAGGCATACCGGAACACGTTTTCCGAGATAATAATGACTTAAAGGCAGTGCAAAATATGTTGTTTGTGGCAATGACAAGGGGGAAAATCGAAGTTGACATCCGGGTCCTGGCAAATAGCTATACCGGCTTTGGGTATTCTCATCTATTTGGGGGTCATAGCCGGTTACATTCTCTTCTTAGTCGCCGTGTGGCGCTTAATGAAAGCGCACGAGTCGGTTGCCGCCGCCTTGCGGGCTCTCGCGCAGGACCATAAACCCGGTCCCGGCGACGACGCCCGGCGTTAGATAAAGCCCCGCAGGCGATGCTTTATGAGAATCTGGGATGTTGCTCCTGAAAGGCTCTGCCGGAAGCACCTGCTCGGCGAACACCGTGAACTCCATGCGGTGTGGTCGATACTGACGAATAATAAGAAAGGGTATGCCAGGCACCCGGAGGTCATCAGGTGGAAAGGCAGGCTCAAGGCTTTATACCATAGACATGAAGAGCTTTGCGCGGAACTAACAAAAAGGGGCTACAAGCACAACAGTCCCCTTGATGCGGAACTGGCGTCGGGCAGCGGCAGGCAGACTGAATACGTTGATCCCTATGAAGAGCAGTTGAGAATTCTGAAAGATAAGAACTGTGAGTGCGATGTTGAATAGAATCGGAACTCGAGTTCCGGCGCGTATCAACCCTTGCAGTCCCCCGTTACCGGAGATTTCGGCTAATGATTCCCGACTAGTTTTAAGGCCGCCGCCTCGGAAAGATCCCGCCGTGAATCGAACGGATGTCTGCAACGTTAAAAAACGCCTCCGGCGCCGCCCGTTCCAGCAGTCTCAGAATGACCGGAAGGTCCTTCCTTTTGACGGTAACCACCAGCATATCCCGCGGTCCGGACTTACCTTCGCCTAAAATCCTGGTAACACCATAATTTCTTTCCCGCAACATTTCTATAAGCCCTTCGCAGCATTGCCGCGAGGGAAAGACGTGAATCGCTACGTACCCGACAGCCATCTTTTCTTCGATCCTGGCGCCGACCAGATTTCCGGTGGCAAACCCTCCGGCATAAGCGATCACCCTCAGGTAGTCCGTGAACCCGCCTGCGATAACCGTACCGATCGCCAGCACAAAAATGCTTACCTCAAAAAAACCGATAACGGCCGCAGTTATTGAATAACCCCGCGTCAACAAAAGAAGGCGGAAAACATCTAGTGAAACGTCGGTAACCCGGGCGAAGAAAATAAAAAAATATGCGTAAACAGGGTTATGAGCTAGTATCTCTAACACGTTCCCTCCCGGAGTATACACTACGGTATAGTATTTACCTCAATCGTCCGCCGGCGCAAACGAGAACCTGAAATCACCGTCACCGGGAAAAAATACCCGGGTGGAACCGAACCGGACCCCTCTTTAAACATGCAGCACGTCGATATGGGTAGAGGTCCGGCCCCTCTTCTTCGCTGGATTTATACTTCCCGTAAAGAGGTACTGCTATTTAACCCTCATGGTTCTTGCACTAATACGCCTTGTCTCTATATCCCGTTGGATCCCGGCAAAGTATCTCCGACAACTTCGTGAATTTAGCCAGGTGCACCTCCTCATCGGATATTATTTCCTCAAGTGCTCTGTTTACTTTCTTGTAAAAAGAAATCGCCATAATGTTTGAGTATTCAATCCCGGCCTTTCGTTCCCCCGCAACGGCTTTTCGAATCCCTTCGCAGTAATCCTGAAAAGCCGGCGGCCGGACAGGTTGCGTTGCTTCGACGGGTGTCATGCCCGTCAGTTCCTCGAGCAACTCAGTGATTTCCCTGGCGTGATCCAGTTCATCCTTACGCGCCTCGGCGAACGCCTCCACGCCATCGTATGTTTTGGACATGTTTCTCAATGCAGCGTAGAACTCAGCCGTAGTGCGCTCATCGATCAGCGCGGCTTTCAATCCTTCCACGACCTCATAATCCCAGCCCATAATAACACCTCGTCGTAAGCATTTATGGGCATAATATTCGCCGGTAAGGATTGTGGTGCAGCCTCCCTATATACTTTACCGCATAACCGGTGTTGTATTATAATGGGTTAATGTGGAGGTTTGTAATGTGAACAAACAAAGATACAGGTACCTTCGCGTCGTAAAGGGTTACACCAGTGACCGATATTTCAGAGAAATTAAGGAGGCCAATTCGGCCTTTGCCGAAATGCGACAGCAGCAGGTCAACCTGTCCAACCTGGCGGACTCTCTTTCAAACCTGGCCGAGGCGTTAAAACAGCTGAACCGCCGGTTAAAACATCTCAAATGGTATCTGTAGCCCGCACTTCTCGTCTCTTCAAAAAATACTAATGCTGCCCATTAAAATAATCAGATTAAAGTTTCCGGCCCCCGGGCATAGGTGATAATGATAGTTTTGGCCGCGCAGAACTTTCAGTACCTCATTCATTCCAAAACAAGGCCAAAAATACAATTCTCGATATAAAAAGGCTTCCGATCCCCGGAAGCCTTGATTTTTCTATGGTGAGCCATGCAGGACTCGAACCTGCGACACCCTGATTAAAAGTCAGGTGCTCTACCAACTGAGCTAATGGCTCATATTAGATGTCGGACGTCAGAAGTCGGATGTCGGACTTCTTGCAGGAATTCGCTCCGTGAATTCCTTTTTTCTGTTTTCTCTGACCTCCGACCTCTTGCCTCTCACTTCTGAAATGGCTGGGGCGGCTGGATTCGAACCAACGAATGGCGGATCCAAAGTCCGCTGCCTTACCGCTTGGCTACGCCCCAACTTAGATGTGGGAGGTTAGAAGTTAGAGGTTAGATATTTGTTGGAATTTGGCACCACCAAATTCCAACAAGAATCCCACTTCCAACTTCTCACTTCTAAAATGGGGTGGATGATGGGACTTGAACCCACAGCCTCCAGATCCACAGTCTGGCGCTCTAACCGGTTGAGCTACATCCACCATCTGCACAAGATATCGTACTACGACGATAAACGCCGCCCGGCTTCGTCAATCGACCGGACTTGTTTCTCCCCGTGCTACGTACCGGAACTTGTCTGTAAACCTGTATTCTTAAAATGCAATTCCTTTACGCACAAGATATCTTAGCAAACGCCACCCCGGTTGTCAATAGACGCTTATCCTACCCCCTCCAGCATTTCCAAAAAGGCGTCGATCCTTACCTTTGTCCTGGCGTCAAGCGGCTCAGGGCGGTCGCCTTCGATGGTGAGCACGGGAATCTTAAGTGTTCTGCGGATGATGATGTCTTCGATCTGCCTGAAACAAAAACTCTGAGCGTAGTGAATAACCCCGGTTATCCCCCGCCTATCGATCTCCCGGCTGATGTCCCGCAGCCGGTAGAAAATGCCGTATGGGTAAGTATACAGGAGGTACTGCTCTACAAGGTCGGGCGTGTCAAAAGGCATGGCGAACTGGCGTTGGGTCTCGTTGTAGACGACCCGCGCCCCGCAGGATTCGATATAAGCGTGAAGATCGGTGAAAATCGGCGGCACGCCGATGTACCCCAGGCGTATACGCGCCGGACGGGAAGGCCGGCCTTCCACCTCGCGGAGGAAAGCCTCGACTTTTCGGGCGTAACCTTCGACGTTTCCGTCAAAATCGCTGCAGCAAACCTGATAGAGGTGGTTTTCTTCCCCTGTCACCCGGTCTCCGGTGTAGGTGAGGTAATCGATCTCGCGGACCTTTGTCCGCACCGCATCAAGCGCAGCCTTTGCCCTCTTGACCGCGTCCCACCCCACGCCGAAATGATCCATCAGGCACTCGACCTGCGCGGCCAGAAGCTTACGCTCCCGGTCGTACGGGTAAGCAAAGGGAATTATTTTAATTCCTTCGAGTTCCAGGGTTTCCATTAAGGCATGGGTGTTGCTGCAGTCTCCCTGCGTTACGGCCGCCACCGTCCTGAGGTCCTTTTCCCTCAGGACCGCCCCGTAAATTCCTTTAATCCAGCCGCACACATTGCGCGGGTAACCGGCCCTTTCCGCCACCTCCAGCAGTTTAACCGCATCAGGGCTGGCGACAAAGACATTGTTGAGGTCCACAGGAACCGCACCGGCGGCAAACAAGACCTCTACCGGGATGGTTGAAGTTAAACCGACCTTCATGAACCATATCCGCCTTGGTTTAAAACTGAAAGGCGCGAAGTGAAAGGTACCCCCCGCTGCCTGGTATCCCTAAACTATTATATCGTTGTTTTTAACCTCAGATTTCTACACTTTCCGCTCGCAGCGACAACCCGGGACATAAACGACCGGCCAGCCTGCTGAACTCTTCCGCGTCGCCGCTTACGTAAAATTCATACCGGGCTTTATCCCCGGCGGCAAGCGCGCCCCGTCGTGACAATTCGACCTGAGCCTCAACAACCGTCGCTTCGGCCGGATCAACCAGTGCCACCCCGGGGCCTAACATCTCGGCAATGAACCGCTTAAAAAACGGGTAATGCGTGCATCCCAGAATAAGGGTATCGATCCCCGCTTCTTTGAAAGGCGTCATGTATCCGGCCAGCGCTTCTTTCGCCTCAAACGTGTCCACCCTGCCGTTTTCAACAAGCGGTACCAGAAGCGGCGCCGCCTGGGATAACACCTTGACCTCCCGGGCGAAACCGGCTACGGCTTTCGGGTAAGAATCACTCTTTACCGTCGCCTCGGTGGCAAGAAGCCCGATGCGCTTATTTTCCGTAGCCTTAACCGCCGCCTTCGCACCCGGCTCGACAAGACCGATCATGGGCACAGGATACCTTTCCCTTAAAACACCGATAGAAACGGAAGAGCTGGTATTGCACGCGAAAATAACGCCTTTAACGTTTTTTGTTAATAGAAACCTGATTATCCGGTCACCGAGCTGTACCAGATCCTCCGTTGAACGCCCACCGTACGGTACATGTGCGGTATCACCGAAATAGACCACCGACTCCCTGGGCATAATTCGCCTTACCTGCTCAAATACCGTCAGTCCCCCTACCCCCGAATCAAACAACCCAACCGGTCGATTATCCACTCATCAGACCTCCACAAGTTTTCAGTCCGTCTTTAGTTATCGGCATTATTTTTTACATATCCGCCCGGCCTGAGCAAACCGCTTTACAAAAATAAAAGCACCTCTTAACTCCCCAAACACATTTTAAGAGTCCTGCTCTTAAATAATACCGGGAATTTCAGGTGCCGTCCCGACGCTATATATTATTCACCTTTTGGGCGACAAGTCCTTCTGAGGCTGTATTTTCGGCGTTGACCGCCATCGGCAGTTTGACCAGAAACCGTGTGCCCTTCCCCTCTTCGCTCTGTATCTCTATTCTTCCGTGATGGTCCTCGATGATCCGGTAACTTATGGCCAGGCCCAATCCGGTTCCATCATCCTTCGTCGTGAAAAAGGCTTCCCCAAGCCTGGAAAAATGCTCGGGTGCTATCCCCACTCCGGTATCCGCCACCTCCAGAACCACCCATCCTCCCGATATATCGGGAGAAATCCGAACCGCGAGCCGCCCCCCGGAAGGCATGGCCTGAAAGGCGTTTTGGATGAGGTTATGAAGAACCTGTTTGACCTGTTCCGGGTCGGCAAAAACGTTGGGGGTGTCCGGCAGGCATTCGCAATTGATTTCGATGCCTTTTGACGCTGCCTGGTTTTCGACGACCATCAGGATGTCACGCACCACACGCTCCAGGTTTAACAACACCGGCCGGAATTCACCCGAACGGGCAAGATAAAGGAAACTGCGGATGATTTCGTTAACCCGGTCGATTTCGGATAAGACCACATCCAGATATTCGCGCTCCTTCTCTCCGAAGGTGGCTTTTTCCGCCAACAACTGGATAAACCCCCGCACAGAGGTCAGAGGGTTTCTAATCTCGTGAATCAGACCGGCGGCCAGTTTGCCCATCGCCGCCAGTCTTTCCGCTTTCTCCAGCGCGGCAGGCAGGAACCTGTCGTTTTCGTATGAATGTTCCGGGGGACCGCCCGCCTGAACAAACTCCTGATAGGCCATGTTGTACCGGTAAGAAACCTCACGCGATATATAGTCGGCGGCGGAATCAACCAACTGGCGCGCCGTAATCTTCTCCTTCCTCTGCATAAGCGCCCTGGCTATCCCGGCCCGCTCGCGGAGCAGCGGCACGCTTATTTTAAGCCTTTGTCCCACTTTCACCAATTCCGCGCTCGCAGGAATATCGCCCACACCGACGACCAGCGCCCCCACAGGATACAAAACCTTGGAGAACTCCAAGGATACCGGTGCGGCGTAAAGGGTAAGCTCTCCCGGACAGGGAAGCGTCACCGTACGACGTTCGATAACCGCGCGCACGCTGGCCAGCCAACGCACGTACCGGCAGGGGGTGACCCCGCTCACCCGTAACGGCGACTCCGAAACGGTACGGCAGTAAGGCGTGCCGACACACTCAATGGGCGCCAGCCAACGATCCTTGGAAATCCACGGAGGGGATGGACTGACGGGGATAAACGTGGCCGTGGTATTTAAAAGACTGGTCAGCAGCCGCACAAAATTACCCGTCGTCTCCGGGTCAAGAGCGGTTGAACCGGTAACCTGAAAAGGCGGCAGCAACCCTTTCGGCCCCAAAAACATTCTCCAGGCGTCGTCCTTCGTGTCACCGTTAATCTTACGCTGGCTGAAAGCGGCGTTCGCTTCCGCAATCCGGAGCAGGTTTTCCACCCGGGTGATGAATTCCTCCTCCAGAGAAGGGTTAAGCAGGTCATCCACCCACGTCATCCTTACAGGGGGCTCAAGGGGGCTTTCCTGCACAACTGCAACGAGAGCGCGCGTTACCGCTTTAATTTCCCGGCACAATGACCAGTTGTCGCGCTGCGCAAAGTGCTTGGGCAATAATACAACCGCCGGGTTTTTCTTGCGAAGTTCTCTTCTAAAACCCGCCTCCTCAACGAAAAACACGGGAAACTTTTCTCCGAGCGGTTCATACCACGCCTCGTTACTTACCGACAAGACCAGGATTTCTTGTTTAAAAGACATTCTTTCCTCCCGAACTTACACCTGCGTAAAGAAAGCCTCCAAACCTTCAACCACAGCCTTCGCGGCAGCCTTCCGGAACCATTCGGCGCCTAAAAGCTGTTCCTCCGCCGGATTTGAAACAAAAGCCGTTTCAATCAGGGCTGAAGGCATTGACGAAGTGCGAAGCACTACGAAGTTCGCGGTGTAAAGACCTAAATCCTTCCTGTTAAGATTATTTAAAAGTGCTCTTTGAAGACACGATGCTAATAGCTCCCTTTTCGTTCTTTGTACCCCGAGAAGCGGGTCGTTCACCGGCGCGTACCAGTAGGTGCTGGTTCCGTTTTCTGAAGCATTGACGTTGGCGTTGGCATGCACGGAAACGAAGACGTCGGCTCCCAGGGAGTTGGCTAAGGGGCCGCGCGCATACAGGTCCACGTCTTGATCCGTCTCACGGGTCAGTGTAACCTGCGCCCCTCTATACCTAAGTTCCTCCGCGGCAAGCTGCGCGACCTCAAGGTTTACGTCCTTTTCAACCAAGCCGTTCGGCCCCAAAGCTCCCGTCTCGCGGCCGCCGTGGCCGGGGTCAAGCACGATGATCTTTCCGGTTACCCCATAGGCCTTTCCCGTGTGCAAACGCAGCCGCAAAGCCTGTTTGTCCGAAGAAGCGACGGAATCCCAGTAAACATCTGTCGCCGCATATTTAAGTTCGAAAACAATCCGGGCAACCGGAGGGTTCTGGTTCTGCCAACCGACACGAACCATCGAAACGATATCGGAGTCAATACTCTCCGGCCCGGGAAGCTGCCCCACAGGCAGACCGGTGACATCCATCATCAACAGGTTTGGGTCCAGAAACCTCTGTATCTCGGTGTTAACAGGACAACAAAATGCCAATACAAACTCCGTCCCGTTCTCGCTCTTTTCCGCACCGATATCCATTAATGCACCTAATTTATCACCGCGGCTTACCGGAAACGGATCCCGCGCCGGCTCACCCGCCGCGGGGACTCCTTCGGAAGGTGAAAGCGCCGTAGCCGCCGGTTCACCCTCGTCCTTATTCATCGCAGGCGGCAGCACCGGGACAGTGCATACCTTTACAAGCCAACCTGCTATCCAGCATGTTTTCCCGCTCGACAGGCGCACCTTGTACCATGAACCCGAATGTTCAACAACCGTTAGACTGGTGCCTTTGGAGACCTGTCCCACCTTTGGGTAATCGCTTCCCGGACCGCCGCGCAGGTTGACTGCCGTGGCGGTCACTTCCGCCATATTCGTTAACGAGCCGGCACGACTCGGCGCGGCGGCTGAACCCGACCCGCTTTCTGCTTTAACAAGCCACCCGGCTATCCAGCAAATCTTACCGCCGGGCAGGCGTACCTTGCACCAAGAGCCTTGGCGCTGTATAACCGTCAACCGGGCACCTCTGGAAGTCTGTCCGGTTTTCGGATAGTCACTTCCCGGCCCTGCGCGAAGATTCACGGAATCACCGTTAACGACTACCGTTTCTGCTCCGGCCGACGAAGGGACAACTATTAATAATAATAGCATAATGCTGAAAAATGTTGCAACCTGACATAACTTTGACATTTGTGGCAACGGATAGCCCCCCACGAAAAAATGTTACCATTTATCTTTTCGTCACAATTCGTCAAAATCCTCCCAATGTTGGTTAAAAAATAAAACAAACTTTTTATGAAATTAAGATAACGTTTCGGGCCGGGGCCGTTCCCGGACCATCCAGGTTTGCCGCACCCTCATCCAAGACGAATAACCAGGCGCAGTGATACCGCAAACTAAGAGAAAGAGAAAAAGGGTGTGTTCCTTTTGGTTGTTATCCTGGCAAGCTTTTTCCTGGCGTTCCTGCCGCTACCGGCGCAGGCCGGACTGAATGCAGCAGCTTTCCCGTACTTAACGGAATCATACGTAACCGCCGACCGGGAGGCGCCGGTCCCGTGCCCCGATTGCGAAGTTTTCGCGGATGCGGGGGAGAGTATTCCTGCCGGCAGGATTCAGTCTTTCTTTCAGGGTCTTACCTCCCGCTGGTTTCAAACGGTTACCGGACAGCAGGAGACCGCTCCGGCCACTATAGTGATCGATGTCCACCGCCGCCGGTTATTGTTGTTCTCCGGTAAACGCCTTCACGGCTCCTACCCCGTGGCCGTAGGAAAGCCGGGCACACCGACACCGGTAGGCAACTGGCGGATAAGCCGCAAGGCTTTGAACTGGGGGACGGGTTTCGGCACGCGCTGGATGGGCCTGAATGTGCCCTGGGGGATATACGGCATCCACGGCACGAATAAGCCCTGGTCCATCGGCGGTTTTGAAAGCGGCGGCTGCATCAGGATGTTCAACGAGGATGTGGAAACAGTCTACCCCCTCGTACGGGCGGGTACTTCTGTTATTATCGTAGGGGACGTTTTAAGGGGCCCGCGCGATATCAGGCAGGGGGATAACGGTTGCGACGTTATTGAGGTGCAACGGGTTTTGAAACGCTGGGGTTTTTACGACGGCCAAATCGACGGGCGCTTCGAACAGCCTACCATCGATGCCGTGCGGCGGTTCCGGAAAGCTTACCGATTGCCTCTTCTTGACGACGTCGTGGACGGTGACGTTTACCGTCTACTCGGCCTCTGACCCGACTCTTCATAAAGCTAAGAACACAAATGCGGTTAACCGCTTAAAGCAAGAATAAGCGCAGTTTCGCAGCGGCCTCTTAGACTTCAGGCGCCGCATCCAGTACTCTTAGGGAGGGTTTCAAGCCGATCTCTTTTATCAGGTTTAAATAATCCTCGGACGTGGTGTCTTCCCACTTCTTCCCCAAAAGGGCCAATAAAACGGCTTCTATTACGTTGGTTCCGAATGAGCGTCCGGTAAGTTCCGGAGTGGTCGTCACCAAAATTTTTGCGCCTCGGTTTCTCAATAAGATTTCGTCTTTCTTGGTGGTGGTATTAGTGAGAATGATCTTTCCGGATATCGAAAGCGGCAAATACCTTTTTATGTAATGAAAATCACCGGCGATTACTTCCGCCCATTTATAATAACGCCCGTACTTGGGTGTTTCCTGTTCCTGTTTTGTGCCTGTAGGATATAGTATCTTAAAGGAAAGTCGCCCTAAAACCGGAAGAATAAGCGCGGCCAGCACTGAAATCGTAAAAAGACTTCTAACCGGAATCGGAATCCCAAGACCAAAAATCAAGTCGCCGAAAATGACCTTCGCGCCGTTTTCAACCAGGGCTTCGGCCATGCCGAAACGATCAACCGCGCTAACCAGTAAAACCCGCTGTCCTTTTCGCATAATTCCTTCCTGAAAAAGCTGGTCAACCACCTGCCGTTCCAGGGTGTTCTTTAGACCTGAGCCGTCACAGGCCGGTGTTATTTTCAAGGTGTTAAGGAGTCTTAGCCCGTCTTTTATAGGATACCGTCTTTTTCGGGCTACCAGGTAAACGTCTATCCCGCCGAGCCCGATCGCATCCACGTTGCCGTCAAGTTCCCGGAGCAAGGCCACCGCCTTTTCCAGGTCACCGTCCGTACCACGCCGGCTGATCTCGAAGCTCTCGCCAAGCAAATCGACGGTTACCGTATGGTCGCGTTTGGAAGAGCCCAGACTCACACTTACAACCTTCTTCAGCAATACCCCTCCTTATTAAATCGCATCTTACAGCGAAAGGATCATAAACCGAAAACTTCCTCAACATTTTAGCCGAAACGGTAAAAAAAAACAAGGCCCGGCAAACAGGGCCGTCAACCATCGGGGCTGTTAGGGCCTTTGACGGGGAAACTTAAGCGATTGCAAAGTAGTTTTAACGTACCGTTGAGGGCCGGGCGGTTCCGGCTCGTCCGGGTTAGGTAAGAGTTTGGCGAAAGATAATCCGTCCGCCAGTGAGACCTCAAGATCAAGATAACGTAAGTGAGTGTTGCTGTTATCTCTTATATCCACAAAAAGATGGTGGGTGCCGGCTTCCGGTTCCCGCAACACCGAACAGTTTATCCGGAGCCCAGTACCCTCCCAAGTTTTTCTCCAATCTGAAGATATCCGGGTATTCTGTCATATCATAACCGTCAATTCTGAACAACAGCCTTTCCGCATTAAGAAGCTTGGCCGTATCCGGTTGTTCAGGCGAGGTGGCCGGACAATCCGAACATTAATTTCCCGGTGTGAAACCATCCACCGCAAGAGCAGCAAGCCTTTCACCCTGGAATTGACCGTCCTTTGCCCTTATAACAAGTTTTTGCCTGTTGGATCAATCTCACCGTATTTTCTCCAATTTAAATTATTTTCCTTCTCCGACCATAATAATTAGTCGCGGCGCATAAGACGTCTGGCCTTGAAAACAACCTGGCGGCCGTATCTGGCCCGTAAACCGTCAATAGCGCTCTCCACCCGCCGTGTCTTTTCATCCCTGTCTAAAGACGGCGCAAGGGAAAGCTGTTCCCACTCCGTAAGACCCGAGGCCTTGATGCCGACCAGACGCCATGGCGGCCTGCCGCTGTGACGTTGGAACAGCTCGCATGCCGCCCTGTAAAGGGCGACGCCGCTGTCGGTGGCTTCGAGGAAGGTGACGGAACGGGTGATGGTGCGGAAACCGGCGAATCGTAGTTTCAGGGTAACGGTTCTTGCCTTAGTCCCACCGGCGCGCAGCCGGTAGCCTACTTCTTCCGCCTGAGCCATCAGGGTCGCGAGGATTTGATCGCGGTCGGCCACATCTTGAGGGAAGGTTGTCTCTTCGGAAACCGACCTGGCCTTGCGGACCGGCGGAAAATCGCGGTTGTCCAGTCCTTGAGCTGAGCGCTGGAAGGCAACCGAAGCGTTGCCCAACACGCCTTTAAGAAGCTCAACCGGCGCGGCGGCAAGGTCTCCTACGGTTACGACACCGATGCCGGCCAGCCTTTCGGCCGATTTAGGACCGACGCCGGGCAGGACCCGCGCCGGCAAAGGCCACAGCACCTCGGGGACGTCCGCGGGCCAGAGGGCTTTAACCCCGTCGGGCTTCGCAAGGCCGCAGGCGACCTTTGCCAGCAGTTTATTGACGGAAACCCCGATGGAAAGGGGAAGGTTAAGCTCCCGGCTGACAGCAGCGCGGATTTCCGCCGCCGCTGCTAGGCCGGTCCCTCCGTCTACGGTCAGATACGCCTCGTCTATTGAGACAACCTCGATTTCCGGTGTAAAACGCTCCCACACCCTCCGGACCCGCCCTGATACCTCCCGGTAGCGGCGGAAGTCTACCGGAAGGAGAATGGCTTCGGGGCAAATGTCCAATGCCCGGCGGACAGGCATGGCGGAATGCACGCCGAATCGCCTGGCCTCATAAGAACAAGCGGCGACCACGCCCCGCGCTTCGGGACTGCCGCCGACGATAACCGGTCTGCCGCGATACTCCTGGTGGTCGCGCTGTTCCACCGAAGCAAAGAAGGCATCCAGATCGCAGTGAAGAATATCGCGCGCCTTCATCTCCCCGGCTCAACTCCTTAATTTCACTATTCCTCGCTCTTCAGCGTTTTTCGTCAGATGGAATCTCCCAAGGCGTTACTTTATGTATTTCCTTCTGTAATTGACGGTCGCGGAAGACCCCGGCGATGCCGGTAAGTATCAATGCCGCCCCGGCTACAGTCCAGATATTTATTGATTCTCTCAGGATCAACCAGCCGAGAACGGCCGCGATTACCGGGTTTACGTAAGAATAGGTCATCAGTATGCTCGTCGGGAGCAAACGCAGAGCTTTAATAAAAGAAGTGAAAGCCAGGATGGACCCGAAAACCACGAGATATCCCCAGGCCCATAAAGCCTCAGCGGTCGGACTGGGTACAGGCTCGCGGAAAACAAGCGCCAAGAGGGCAAAACCCAACCCGCCGAAGATCTGTTGATAGCCCGAGCTTGCGGTGACGGTCAGCTTAACCTGCTTGCGGCGCTGCAGGATTAAACCCGCCGACCAGCAGACAGGGGCGGCGAGCAGCGCAATAATAGCGCCTGCGCCCGCTCCGGCGCCGGATGAAAGTCCGGGAAGGGTAAGCAAACCCAACCCGGCAAACCCTATCAACAGCGAGACTGAAAGGCGCCGCGAAGGGAGTTTCCGGTCAAGAACGGCTTCCATCAGGGAAACCCAGATCGGCATCGACCCTACGAGCAGAGCCGCATAACCGGAGGCAGCCCGCTGCTCGGCCCATAACACAAGGCCGTTTCCGCCGACCCAGAGCAAGACACCGGAAGCGATCAGAATCTTTAACTCTCCGCCGGACACACGTAGCCGCTTTCGGGAAACCGCCGCCCAAAGGAGAAGGAGGCCACCGGCAAGCAACATTCGGGTGCAACCCATCGTGAAAGGCGGAAAACCGGCGCCCTCACGCACAGCCACGCGAATGGCCAGGTAGGTGCTGCCCCAGACAATATAAACCACGAACAGATACAGCAGCCCTTCCCAGGTTACCGGTGAATCCCTGACCGGAACATTGTTACCGCTGCTGCCAGGCGCTGATTTCATAGCCGTGTTATACCCCGAAAAAGGTACGGGTTAAGTACTCAAAAAACCTTGTGTTTCAGAACACCTGAAATATACCGCACTTCAGGTAGTAGGTTTCGGGCATGGCCGGGAGTATCGGGTGGTCACGCGCCTGACGGCGGAGTTCAACCAGACGTATGGTCCGTTTTGCGTCACGGGCAGCGGCGGCGATCACCTCGAAAAATAGCCCCTCGCCGAGATGATACGAACACGAGCAGGACACGAGGTACCCACCCGGGTTAAGCAGCTTAAGCGCCCGCAGGTTTATCTCTTTATAACCCCGCACGGCCCCCTCAACGGCGCTTTTTGATTTGGTAAAGGCCGGCGGGTCGAGTATCACCAGGTCGAACCGTTCCCCGTCCCCGGCAAGGCCGCGCAGCTCGTCAAAGCAGTTCCCTTCCCGGAAAAAACATCTGTCGGCGACACCATTCAGGGCGGCGTTTGCCGCCGCCAGTTCCAGGGCAGGACCGGAGGTGTCGAGAGCGAGGACCGATGCCGCACCGCCGCGCGCAGCGCTGACGGTAAAGCCCCCCGTGTAACAAAAACAATCAAGCACTCGCGTGCCCGACGCAAGTTCCGCAACCGCCCGGCGGTTTTCACGCTGGTCGAGAAAAAACCCTGTCTTCTGACCTGAATGCATGTCCGCTCTGAAACAAATACCGTTTTCCGTAATTTCGGCGAACCGGGGCACTTCACCGTAGAGGAGACCCGCAGCCGGTTCGAGGCCCTCACGTTCACGCACGCCAACGTCACTGCGCTCGTAAATGCCCTGAGGGTTGTAACGTTCGGCGAGGAGCCGTACCAGCATTTCCTTGAAACGTTCCATCCCCAGAGCCAGGAACTGCACCACCAGATAATCGTCGTAACGGTCGACGATAAGCGCGGGAAGGAAATCGGCCTCGGCGTTTATCATCCGCCAGGCGGTAGTGTCTTTCACCACCTTTCTCCTGTAGGCTTCCGCCGTTTCGATGCGCCGCCGGAAAAACTCCCGGTCAACAGGCTCATCACGCCGCCTGGTGAGGAGCCTGACGGATATCTGCGAAGCCGGGTTGATATAACCGCGTCCGATAAACCGGTCGCGGGCGTCGTAAACCTCAGTTATATCCCCCGGGGTAAATCCACCCATAACCTTACGTATCTCGGCACGGTAAACCCAGTCGTGCCCGGAAACCGTCCTTTTTTCTTTTCCCGGCAGAAGCGACACCCTGGACAAGAAAATCCCCCCGCATATAATGCTTTAAGCCCAAAGATCTTCTGAAATGTCAGAAAAATTAAGACAGATCACCACGAAGGTACAGAGGTCAATAAGATGGAACTAACAGGATAAAACATATACAGATAGTCAAAGCAGCGATTGAAAGTGCCCAGGCGCCTTGGGTCAAAGCCGTCGGGTCGAAGAAGAGAAATGTGAAGCTATCTTTTCTTCGTGTTCTCTGTGTCTCTGTGGTTAAAGCGGTTCCAACTTGTCCGGGTTAGGAGTTATAAAAGGCTTCGTTCCTTCGGAGAACCCACCAGTCTTAACGCACACCGTCGCGCATTGCCCATCACAGCGTCGGGGTCGAGTGTCAACACCCGCCCCGCTTCGACCACGATCTTACCGTCCACCAGCACCGTATGCACGTCCCCTGCCTGGGCGGCGTAAACGATGTGCGCCATTACGTCATGCGGCGGATAGAAGTGGGGCCGCCTCAGGTCAATAATAACGACGTCGGCTCCCTTCCCCGGTTCGAGCGTGCCGATCCTGTTCTGAAGGCCCAGTGCCCTTGCCCCGCCTATGGTCGCCATTTCAAGGGCCCTGTAAGACGGCAGGGCCTCCGGGTCGCCGTTGGCCACCTTTTGCAGCAGCGCCGCCGACCGCATCTCCTCAAGCATGTCCAGGTTGTTGTTGCTTGCTGCGCCGTCCGTTCCAAGACCGACCGTGACCCCCGCGTCCAGAAGCCTGGTTACCGGAGCCACGCCGCTGGCCAGCTTCATGTTGCTTTCCGGATTATGGGCCACCGTCGTCCCTTTTTCCGCTAAAACGTCGATGTCACCGGGGGAAAGATGGACGCAGTGGGCGGCCAGCACCGGCAGGTCCAAAAGCCCTACCTTGGCAAGCAGGGCCACCGGGGAACAACCATATTTTTCGAAGATTTGGACCGTCTCGTCCCGCGTTTCCGAAACATGGATGTGCATACCGACACCGAGCTCTTTCGCCGCCGCTATCACCTTCTCAAGGTACTCCGGCGGACAGGTGTAAGGAGCGTGCGGTCCGAACATGCAGGTGATCCGCCCCCCTGCCTTTCCGTGCCACTTAACGACCAGTTCCCGGTTTTCCGCCAGCGCCTCCGACGCATTCGGGTTCAGACCGATCAATCCCCGGGAGAGGCACGCCCGGATCCCGCTTTGCTCCACTGCCCTTGCCACGTCGTCCATAAAGAAATACATATCCGCAAAAGTGGTGGTGCCGCCGAGAAGCATCTCAGCGCACGCAAGCATGGTTCCCCAGTATACGTCGCCGGCTTCGAGCCTCTCCTCCAGCGGCCAGATCGCTTCGGACAGCCATCTCATCAAAGGAAGGTCGTCCGCGTAGCCGCGGAACAGGGTCATCGCGGCATGGGTGTGGGCGTTAACGAACCCCGGCAGCACCGCCATCTCCGGCCCGCCGATTACCTTATCGGCCTCAAAGCCGGCGGGAACCCCGCTTGCGGGACCGGTGTAAAGGATCTCACCATCCCTCACCGCCAGTGCGCCGTCACGAATGACTTCCATGGAACCGGTTACCGGGATTACGACGCCTTTAATTAAAGTATCCACCCGCTGCTCCCTCCCTCGAAAATAGTACTTCTTTCGGTAGGCGCGACGATAAGCAATGCATTGCTGCCAACTGCGAGGTCCATATTTTCATGCTCCGAAAGCCGCTTTTTTTTATTCTATCTTCTGTATTCTACATTCTATATTCTGACTTCTGAAATATCTTCCCCAGTAGTTTTACCCGTAAGCCGTAAGGTACTCCTGGCGGAGCGCGAGAGCTTCCCGGGCGCTTAAGACCACCGGCGTACCCACCAGACTGGCCCATAAGAATACTTTGGCTGCCTTCTCAACTATCTGGCATATATTGAAAGCGTCGTCGAGCGTTGTACCGGCGCCGACCATGCCGTGGTTCGCCAAAAGCACCGCATTAGAGCGTCCCAGAGCGGCCACCGCGGCTTCGGCCAGTTCTCGCGAGCCGGCAGGAGCGTATTTAGCGACGGGGACCTCACCCCCGAGAAGCTGCGCCAGGTCCTCCACCGCCGGCGGGATCGGCATCTGCGCCGCCGCCATCGCCGTAGCAAAAACACTGTGCGTGTGCATGATTGCAAAAATGTCCGGCCTGGCGCGGTAAATAGCCGTGTGCAACTCGTACTCCGTAGAGGGCTTTCTCTCGCCTTCAACGATGTTGCCATCCAGATCGATCACCGCGATATCGCGCGGTTGCAAAGAATCGTAAGGCATACCGCTGGGCGTGATCACCGCCAGATCCTCGTGATAAATCCTATACGAAACATTGCCCCAGGAACCAATCACAAGACCCGCCCGCGCCATCCTTACCCCTGCCCGGGCAACTTGTTCCCGTGCCTTTTCGGCCCTTAGGTTCATCTATCCCTCACCTTCCCAGGAGCGAAGATATTCTTCCTGTTCAGCCCGCAGTCGGTCTATCTCTACACCGAGTGAACTCAGTTTCAGCTCCGCCACACGGTTGTCCACCTCGATAGGAACCGGGTAGACATGGCGCTCAAGATTTGAACCTTCTTTCAGGATATACCGGGCCGCCAACGCCTGAAGCGCAAAAGAAAGATCCATAATCTCCGCCGGGTGACCGTCTCCGGCCGCAAGGTTAACGAGGCGCCCCTCGGCCAACAGGTACAGCCGGCGTCCATCCGGAAGTTGGAACTCCTCGATGTTCGCCCGCACCTCCCGGTTCGATTCCGATACCCGCTTCAGGTCGGGTATGGAGATCTCGACGTTGAAATGACCGGCGTTGGCCAAAAGGGCGCGGTTCTTCATGCGCCTGAAATGCTCCGCCCCCAATACGTCGCGGCACCCGGTGGTGGTTATAAAGATATCACCTTTCTCAGCGGCGGAGGTGGAATGCATCACCTCAAAGCCGTCCATCACGGCCTCGATCGCCTTGACCGGGTCTATATCGCAAACGATAACTTTCGCCCCCAGCCCTTTCGCCCTCATGCTCACCCCTTTGCCGCACCAGCCGTAGCCGAAAACAACCACCGTCTTACCGGCGACAAGGAGGTTGGTGGTGCGCATAATCGCAGACCAGACCGATTCCCCTGTGCCGTAGCGGTTGTCGAAAAGGTACTTCGTCCGGGCGTTGTTCACCGCCACCATCGGGAAAAGGAGTCTTCCCTCAAGGTCCAGTGCCTGGAGTCTTAACACGCCTGTGGTGGTCTCCTCGCACCCGCCGATCACCCCCTGACTTATAGCTCTCAGGTCGCCGTGTAGAAGGTTTACGAGGTCACCGCCGTCGTCGATGACGATGTGCGGGTTGATTGCGAGCGTCTGGACCAGGTGATCGCGGTACTCGTCGGGCGTGGCGTTGTACCAGGCGTATACCCTTACTCCTGCCGCCGCTAGTCCCGCGGCGATCTCGTCTTTGGTTGAAAGCGGGTTGGAACCCGTCGCCGCCACCTCGGCGCCCCCGGCCTTTAACACAAGCGCCAGGAAGGCCGTTTTTGCTTCCAGGTGGATGCTGAGCGCGATGCGCACGCCGCTGAAGGGCTGCTCTTTCACCAACTCTTCACGGATGGCATTTAAAACCGGCATGTGCGCCGCCACCCATTCAATCTTCTGCTGGCCCTCCGCCGCCAGATCCGGATTCCGGATATAACTTTCGGCCAACTTCAAACCTCCCTCGAAAATAAGCGTTCTTTCGTAGGACGCGGCGATAAGCCATGCATTTCAGATGTCGGATGCAGGAAGTAATCTGACCTCTGATTTCTGTCTTCCGACATCTGAATTCTGTACGCTCCGGCCCGTCCCCACCATGCTTTCGTACTCTACTTGCTTTTCCCCGCGCTCCGTATCACGCTAAGTTCTTGAGCTGCTATTCTCCCCATTTTCATTCTTCAGTTGGAGCGGCACCGGGCCGCATGGCCAACTCCTCGTATAATCGGTAGTCAGTAGTCAGAAAAACCTTCTCTAATTCTGGATTCTAACTCCTGAGTTCCAGATTCAGACCTTGAGAGTTAAACCTTTAATTTAATTCAAAAGGCGGGTAAAACACACCCCGCTCGGTGATTATCGCCGTTATAAGGCTGCCGGGAGTGACATCAAACGCGGGGTTCCAGGCCGCGGCCCCATCCGGCGCGACGCATACCCCCGCCAATTCTGTAACCTCACCCGCTCCGCGCTCTTCAATGGGGATACCGGCGCCGTCCCGGGCAGCCGGGTCTATGGTGGACACGGGAGCCGCCACATAAAACGGCACCCCGTGGTATTTCGACAGGACCGCCAAGGAATAAGTACCGATCTTGTTCGCCACGTCCCCGTTCGCTGCTATCCGGTCCGCACCGACAATCACCGCGTCGAGACCCCGGCCGGCCATTAGGAAACCGGCCATCGAATCGGTGATCAGGGTGACCGGAATCCTTTCCCGCATGAGTTCGAAAACCGTCAGCCGGGCGCCCTGCAGCAGGGGCCGCGTCTCATCGGCGTACACCATCTTTATCTTACCAGCCGCGTGCGCCGCCCTTATCACTCCCAGCGCCGTCCCGTACCCGCAGGTGGCCAGCCCGCCGGCGTTGCAGTGCGTTAATACCCGCGCACCCCGCGGCAGCAGCTCGGCCCCCAAAGCTCCCATCACCCGGTTGGCTTCCACGTCCGCCGCAAAAACGGCTTCCGCCTCGGCAAGCAGCCTGCGTATGACCTTTCCGGGCTCCGGCGCCGCTTCCGCCGCAACCCTCAACTGGCGCTTAACCGCCCATTGCAGGTTGACGGCCGTCGGGCGGGCGCCGCCTATCTCCGCCGCCGCCGCCGTCAACCTGTCCATAAATCCTTCTTTCCCGCTCTCCGCCGCCTCTGTCGCGGCGAGTACCACGGCGTAAGCCGCCGCCGCGCCGATCGCCGGCGCGCCGCGCACCGCAAGGCGCCGGATAGCTTCGATCACCTGCCGGTAATCCTTGACCTGCAAGTAAACCACGTTATGCGGCAGCAGCGTCTGGTCGAGGATGTACAGCACCCCGTCCCGCCAGCTTAACGTTTCCATATTCAAGCCTCGACCGGACCGGAAACCGCCCGGTGGCAGTAGCATTCCCTGTTTTCGTCGATCCAGTTGATCACCTGCGTGAAAAGCTGCCGGATATTCTCCCCCTGGACCCGCATCATTTCCACTACCTCCCGGTGGCTCAAACGGTAAGCGGCGATACCGGCGGCGAAGTTGGTGACCATCGCCACGCTCGCGTAGCACATTTCCGCCTCCCTGGCCAGCACCACCTCCGGTACCCCGGTCATTCCCACCAGGTCCCCGCCGAGGCGCTGAAGCATTTTAATCTCCGCCGGTGTCTCGAAGCGCGGCCCTTCCGTACAGACGTAAACGCCGCCACCGTAAGCGGAAAAACCCCGCGCCCGCGCCGCCCTCAGGAGCAGTTCCCTGAGTTCCGAACAGTACGGCTCGGTAAGATCGACGTGGACAACCCCCTCGGGGCCGCCCTCAAAGAAGGTCTGCCGTCGCCCTTTGGTAAAGTCCAGAAACTGATCGACGAATACGAAATCCCCCGGTTTCATCAACGGATTCAATGACCCCACGGCCGCCGTGGCCAGGATCGAACGAACGCCGAGCTTTTTTAAGGCCGCTATGTTCGCCCTGTAGTTCACCAGGTGCGGCGGAACGGAATGACCCGCACCGTGGCGGGACAGGAAAGCCACCGTCTTACCCTGATACACGCCGCAGTCCACCTTAACGCTGCCGTAAGGCGTGGATACATTCTCTTCGGCCACTTCATCCAGCAGTGTCGGGTCGTAAACCCCGGTACCTCCGATAATCGCGATTGCCGGCATCTGTTCACCCCATTTTATTACTGACGTTATCTTTACTGCTCCGGTCCCGCGGAGAGCCGCAATTTACCGGGTTACGGTTTCCGAACCGTAGCCGGCATCACCAGCAACCTGTAACCCCTAATTCATTACGGGGTAATGGCGCTCAGTCAAAAATGGCCGAAACAAACTCGGCGGCATTAAAAGGCACAAGGTCTTCAACTCCCTCGCCGACACCCACAAATTTGACCGGGATGTCGAAGGCTTTTCTTACCGCCACCACCACCCCGCCTTTGGCGGTGCCGTCAAGCTTGGTGAGCACAATTCCCGTCACCCCTGAAGTCTCGCCGAAAAGCTTCGCCTGGCTGATTGCGTTCTGCCCGGTTGTCGCGTCGATCACCAGAAGCACCTCGTGCGGCGCGCCGGGAACCTCTCTTTCGGCTACGCGCCTTATCTTCTTGAGCTCTTCCATCAAATTGGTCTTGGTATGCAGCCTGCCCGCGGTGTCGATCAGGACTATTTCCGACCGGCGGGCCTTGGCGGCCTGAAGCGCGTCATAGACCACCGCCGCCGGGTCGGACCCCTCCCGCTGCTTTATGATTTCGACCCCGGCGCGCTGCGCCCATACCTCCAACTGATCTATCGCCGCCGCCCGAAAGGTGTCGGCGGCCGCGATAAGCACCTTTTTGCCCTGTCCCCGCCAGTAGCAGGCCAGTTTCCCGATGGTGGTCGTCTTCCCCGTGCCGTTCACCCCGACCATCATTATGACCGCCGGCAGTTCGGAGGGCAAAACCACCGGAGTGCTTTCGTTTCCTACAATCCGCAGAACCTCTTCTTTAAACAGCGGTTTAAGTCCCGACGAGTCGTCGAGCCGTAGTTCCTTGACCCTTGACCTCACCCGCGTCATGATATCCTGCGCCGCCGCTACCCCAACGTCCGCCAGAATAAGAGCGTCCTCAAGCTCCTCATAAAGAGCTTCGTCAATCGGACGTCTTCCGGAAATGACGCTCTCGACCGTCTCGACGAAAGTCTGGCGGACCTTTGTCAGTTTTTCACGGAGCTTACCCAAAAATCCCACGGCTCAACCTCCCACAGCAACTATTCAGGTACAGCTTCCAGGTCCGAATTCATCCAGCACTCAGTGATCAATTAAACCGACTACCTATTGGTTGACTTCACCTCTGTGTCTTAGACATGACCCATGGTATTTCCCGGCTATTCTGACTTCTGGCTACTGTATTCTAACCCTGAATAGTTACCCTCCCATATGCTTGAGCGCTTCCCGCGCCGCCCGCTGCTCCGCCTCTTTCTTTGACCTTCCCTCACCCTGACCAAGGCATGTCCCCCGCCAGAAGACACCGGCGGTAAAAAACTTGGCGTGGTCAGGTCCTTCCTCTTTCAGGATAACATAGGAAACGTTCTCTCTGGAATGCTGTTGCAGAAGCTCCTGCAGTTCCGTTTTATAGTCACTTTCCTGCCGGCCTTCAAGAACGTCATTAATAACCGGTTCCAACCGCACAAGAAGAAATTTCGCCGCCTTATCCAATCCCTGATCGAGATATAGAGCCCCTAAAACCGCCTCAAAAGCGTCAGCCAGAATGGAGGGGCGCTGTCGACCTCCCGACTGCGCTTCGCCGCGGCCGATAAGAAGCGCTTCCCCGATCCCCAAATCCTGCGCCAGCCTGGCAAGGGAAGGTTCGCAAACCACCGCCGCCCGGAGCTTCGTCAGCTCGCCCTCGCTTTTTTCGGGAAACCTCCGGTATAAATAATCGCTTACCGCCAGTTGGAGCACCGCATCCCCAAGAAACTCCAGTCGCTGATTGTTGGGCATGACCGGGTGCTCATACGCATAGGAGCCGTGCGTGAGCGCCTGCCGCAAATAGGCCTCCTCCCGCCACACAAAACCGATTTTATCACTTAGTTCTTTAAAGGTGTCGCCCACCTCTGGCACTTCCATACACCCTCTTAACCTGTTATCAGCTTCCGCAAAAATAGAAGTGAGACGTAGAACCAGACCGAGAACACCATGCATTTTTGTTCTCAGTCTAACCTCCGCCTCTGTCGGTTTAGACTCTCTAATAAACCTTATCTAAAAATCCTAACCCTCGGGGTTCCCCCCCGGGAAAATCACAAATTAGTCCTTTAATTATAGCGTCTGAAGATGACGGTCGCATTGTGTCCCCCAAAACCCAGCCCGTTGGAAAGCGTGATTTCCACGCCGGCCGCCCGCTGCTTGTTGGGGACAAAGTCCAAATCACATTCAGGGTCCGGGTTCTCGTAGTTTATCGTCGGCGGGATCACCCCGTGGGTAATGCTCAGAACGCATACCCCCGCCTCAATCCCCCCGGCGGCGCCCAACAGATGTCCGGTCATGGATTTCGTCGAGCTCACCGGAATACGGTAAGCGCTCGCGCCAAAAACCTTTTTTATGGCCATCGTCTCAACCTTATCGTTCATGGGGGTGGAGGTGCCGTGAGCGTTAATGTAACTTACCTCTTCCGGTTTAATACCGGCGTCTTCGAGCGCCCGGGCCATCGCTTTCGCAGCGCCCGCTCCCTCCGGGTCCGGTGCCGTGATATGGTAACCGTCGCAGCTCTGACCGTAACCGATTAATTCCGCGTAGATATTGGCTCCCCTGGCTACGGCATGTTCCAGACGTTCAAGCACCAGTATCGCCGATCCCTCGCCGATCACGAAACCGTCCCTTTCCGCGTCGAAAGGCCGCGACGCCCCTGCCGGATCATCGTTTCGCGTCGACATCGCCTTCATCTGACAGAAACCGGCTACGGCTAAAGGTGTTACCGCCGCCTCGGTGCCTCCGGACAGCACCACATCGGCTTCACCCCGTTGAAGGAGGCGCAAGCTTTCACCGATGGCGTTGTTGGAAGAGGCGCAGGCGGTCACCACCGTACTGTTCGGGCCGTAAAACTTGTGCAGTATGGCGATCTGTCCCGCAGCCATGTTACTGATCATCATGGGAACAAAGAACGGACTTACACGGTTCGGCCCCCGCGTTACGATAACCCGCGCCTGGTCTTCGAATGTCTCCATGCCGCCGATCCCGCAGCCCAGGATCACTCCCACCCGGTCGGGGTCGACACTGCCCGGTCCTATGCCCGCATCCTCAAGGGCCATCCGCGTCGCCGCAACCGCGAACTGGGTGTAACGGTCCATCCTGCGGACTTCCTTCTTGTCTATATACGCCTCAGGGTCGAAGTCAGGGACCTCGGCCGCGATCCGGGTTTTGAAATCAGTCGTATCGAACCGGGTTATCCGGCGTACACCGGACTTACCCCCGGTGATGGCCTGCCAAAAAGCCGTTTTGCCGCTGCCGACCGGCGAGATGATCCCCAAACCGCTTACCACAACACGTGGGAGCAAAGCAGCACCTCCGAAAAGGAGGTTGGAAGCCAGAGACTAAAGGTTGGAGAGTTCCAACTTCTAACTTCGAACCCCTGTTTTACAACCGCTCCTGGATATGTCCGACGGCATCGCCTACAGTACGGATCTTTTCGGCTTCTTCATCCGGTATTTCCAACTCGAACTCTTCCTCAAAAGCCATTACAAGTTCCACGAGGTCAAGTGAGTCCGCCCCAAGGTCGTCGATAAAAGAGGCGTCCGTGGTTACCTCATCCTCTTCGACTCCCAATTGCTGCACGATGATTTGTTTCACCTTATCGGCAACTGATGGTGACATCTTCCTGGTGTCACCTCCTCTCCGAATTTTGCTTGAAGTTAGCTGCAAGTCTTCAGATCCCCGCTTAGAGCAACATGCCGCCGTCTACACTCAGCACCTGCCCTGTAATATAACGCCCCGCGTCACCGCAAAGAAAAATAATCACATCCGCAACCTCTTCCGGCTCACCAAGCCGGCCGAGAGCAATTCTCTCACTTAACCGCTGCTTAACCCCTTCGGGAAGACCAAACGTCATTTCGGTCAGGATAAAACCCGGAGCTACGGCATTTACCGTGATATTCCGGGGGCCCAGTTCCCGGGCCACCGCTTTGGTAAAACCTATCAGACCCGCTTTCGCCGCCGCGTAATTGGCCTGCCCGGCGTTACCCATAAGTCCGACGACCGAGCTTATATTAATTATACGGCCCCACCGGGCTTTCACCATCGGCTTTGCAACAGCCCGCGTGCAATTAAAAGCGCCTTTCAAATTAACCTCTATGACCGCATCCCAGTCCTCGTCCTTCATTCGAAGAAGCAAAGCATCGCGCGTAATTCCCGCGTTGTTGACCAGTACGTCGATCCGCCCGAAAGAAGAGAGGGCTGCGTCTATCAAGCGGTTCGCTTCTGCGGGCCGGGCCACGTTTGCCTGACAAACTTCCGCCTTTCGCCCGAGGGCTGCTATTTCCGAGGCCACCGCAAGGGCTTCTTCCGCACGGGAAACGTAATTTATCATTACGTTGGCTCCGGCGGAAGCCATTGCCCTGGCCACCGCCCGCCCGATTCCCCTCGAGGCGCCGGTAACAACCGCCACTCTGTCTTGTAGTGTATGGTTTAAAGACTCAGTTTTATCAGGAAAAGACTTATCCATGCCGAGCTAACCTTTCTACAAAAAGTTTAAGAGACCAGCGTTCATTAGATACATTTTAGCTAACCCTCTCCCTCGAAGCAAGAAGCATTACCCGTTCATACCACTCCTGCCTTCTGCAAAACACGCATCGCGGCGTCGAGGGAGGCTGGGTCCTCCACATTACAGCATATCGCTTCCGGTACTATTCGTCTGATAAGACCGGATAAAACCTTTCCCGGGCCTATCTCGACAAAGATTCTTACCCCGTCCTGGAACAACCGCCTGATACCGTCCTCCCATAGAACCGGGCTGTAAATCTGGCGTACCAGGGCGCCCCGCACCTCCGCCACCGTCTTGACGTAGTTCGCCGTTGCATTGGCGACTACCGGAAAAGCCGGTTTTTTAATCCGGGTCTTTTTGGTCAATTCAACCGCAAAAAGCTCGCTCGCCGTTCTCATAAGAGAAGAGTGAAAAGGGCCGCTTACCGCCAGGATCAAACACTTCTTCGCGCCTGCTTCCTTGGCCGCCGCGACCACCGCTTCGAGGGCCAGCGTTTCGCCCGCAAGAACCACCTGACCCGGACAGTTATAGTTAGCGGCTTCAACCACTCCTTTGGTCCTCGCTTTTTGCACCACTTTATCTATCGCTTCACCGGCGAGCCCGAGTACCGCGAGCATGCCTCCGCTTCCGAGGGGCACCGCTTCCTGCATCAACTGTCCGCGGCGCTGCACGATTTTGACGGCTACGCTAAAGTCGATGGCCCGCGCTGAAACCAGAGCGGCATACTCCCCCAGACTGTGGCCGGCAGCGACGTCAGCCTTTACCCCCTGCGCCGACAAAACCGCGAGGGAAGCGATGCTGGCGGTTAGAACCGCAGGCTGGGTATTGGTGGTTTGCTGCAGCTCCTCCTTTGGGCCTTCGAAACAAAGGGCGCTCAGGGAATAACCCAGTACCTCATCGGCTCTGGTAAATACTTCTCTCGCCTCGGAATACTGCTCATAAAAACTCCGGCCCATTCCCACCTGTTGGGAACCCTGTCCCGGAAAGACAAATGCCGTTTTCATTAAAGGCCCTCCTATCGTCAGACGTCCGAAGGGGACGTCTGAGGTCGGCCAGCACTCAGGTGTTGAATTAAAGTAATACTGACTTCATCTTTTTATCCATAACACAGAAACACAAACCCTTACAAATTGAGTGCCGGGTGATATCAGACGTCGACGTCGGACGCAGCACCCGTTTTATAGACTTCAATACCGCAGTACCACCGATCCCCAGGTCAAACCGGCTCCGAAAGCAACCAAGAGCGCCAGGTTCATAGGTTTTAACCTTTTATCGGAAACGGCTTCATAAAAAGCGATGGGGATGGAAGCTGAAGAGGTATTACCGTAACGGTCCACATTCACAAACACCTTTTCGGACGGCAGGCCGAGTCTTCGGGCGAGAGCATTGATGATACGGACGTTGGCCTGGTGAGGAATGAAACAATCGACATGTTCCTGCTGAACGCCGCCGCGGCGCAAGGCCTCCACCGCCGCTTCCTCCATCGCCCGTACGGCAAACTTAAAGACTTCCCTGCCGTTCATCTTAAGGTAGTGAAGTCCATCCTGTACCGTCTCCGCTGTGGTGGGAATCCGCGATCCACCCCCAGGCATTTTCAACAGATCGCCACCGGTGCCGTCCGCCCTTAAATAGACAGAGATAATCCCGCGGGGAGGCTCAACGGGCTGTAAAACCACCGCCCCGGCCCCATCACCAAAGAGGACGCAGGTGCTGCGATCCTCCCAATTTGTTATCTTGGAAAGCGTATCGGCCCCTACCACCAGCACATTCCGGTAACAACCGGTGTTGATAAACTGTGCACCGACAGCAAGAGCGTAAATGAAACTACTGCACCCGGCCTCCAGGTCAAAAGCCGCGGCCCGCCTCGCTCCAATTCCGTCCTGGATGATGCAGGCGGTCGCCGGGAACAGCATATCAGGCGTAGCGGTAGCCACTATAACGAGATCTACATCCGCAGGATCCAGTTGCGCCGAGCGCAACGCCTCTTTCGCAGCCTCCAGGCCGAGGGACGCCGTGGTCTCCTCGGGTTTTGCGATGCGTCTTTCCCTTATCCCGGTTCTCTCCCGGATCCACTCGTCACTCGTGTCAACCATCCGCTCAAGATCGTGGTTTGTCAACACCCGTTCCGGAATACAGACACCCTGACCGGTTACCCCGGCTACGGGCCGGTTTCGTTCAACCATTAACCGTCTCTACTCCCTCGAAAAATAGTTCTTCTTTCGGTGGGCGCAACAATAAGCAACACATTGCGGCATCAGCCCGGTGAGCCGAATCCTCACGTACGCACTCAGTACGCTCCGGTTCGTCTCCCCGGCCTTCCTTGCACTGCATCACTTCTCGTTGCGCTCCGTTTATGTAATACTAGTGTTCTAAGTAACAAGCTTACGGGTCCATATTTTCACCCTTCGTTGTGCCCAACGCTGCATGGGCGACTTCCTTCGTGTTCCGCGCCGCAAAACCCGCTGCCGTGGCCTGCACAAGCCCGCTTTCGACGGCTTCTACCGCCACACGGATGGCATTCTTTACCGCCCGAGCCCTGGAACTCCCGTGGGCCACAACCACAACGCCGCTCACCCCCAAAAGCGGGGCGCCACCGTACTCGGCATAATCAAGCCGCCTCAGAGCGGGATAGGCGGTCTGAAGGACCTGCACCAGACCCTCGCCGGCCTTCAACAGAACATTGCCGACAAAACCGTCGCACACCACTACATCAGCCCTTCCGTTAAAGACGTCCCGTCCCTCGACGTTGCCGATAAAGTTGATAGGCTCGCTTTTAAGCAGGGGAAGAGCGCTTAAAGTAAGCTCGTTCCCTTTGGTTTCTTCTTCGCCGATACTCAAAATCCCCACCCTGGGGGAACGAATCTTCAAAACGCTGGTCGCGTAAGCCGACCCCATAATCGCAAACTGGACCAGGTGCTGCGCCTTCACGTCCACATTCGCCCCCACATCGAGTAGCACGGTGCTCCCGTGAGGGTTCGGCATAAGGGAAAACAGCGCCGGCCGGTCTATGCCGTCCAGCCGCCCGAGTCCCCACAGGGCCGCGGTCATTACCGCGCCTGTATTGCCGGCGGAAACCATCGCGTCCGCCCGCCCGTCTTTAACCAGTTGCACCGCACGGACGATTGAAGACCCTTTCTTCAGGCGTACGGCCTTGACCGGGTGCTCCGCCATACCTATCACTTCCCTGGCGGGGACCACCGATATCCTGCTGCTGTTTTGCCCACTGATTTCTTTTCCTATCAGGGCTTCGTCCCCTACCAGTAAAGTCTCGATGCCGTACTCGTCACCGGCCAGCGCGGCTCCCGCAACCACCTCTGCCGGAGCATAATCGCCGCCCATAGCGTCAACTGCTACCCGCAAGAATAAAACCTCCCGCGAAAAGGTTTGCGTCACCAACTCTATTCCCACCTGCAGAGCTGCGCACTATCTTTGTCGCATCCGCCCGATGCCGGGTTCTCATAGCCGGTACCCTTGTGAGGGAATCTTTTTATGCCATAAAAAATAGGTCCTGGCAAAATACCAAAACCCATCTGATTTACTAATTATTTTGCCTCCTCTTTGTTTAAAACCTGCCGCCCTTTGTATTGTCCGCAATTGGGACACACACCGTGTGGTCTTTTTAAGGCCTTGCAGTGCGGGCAAGCGACAAGACCGGGAACCGCAACCTTTACCTGTGCCCGGCGCAAGCGCCGGCGCTGCTTGGAAGTCCTACTTTTCGGTACTCCCATCATCGCCACCTCCTTTTTCTCTTTGCATCAAAAGCTTCGACAAAACGGAAAACCGCGGGTCGCCGCCCTCTCCGGGACAATCACACGCACCGTTGTTCAAATCCTTACCGCAACCCGGGCATAATCCCGGACAACTTACGGCGCAAAGCGGCTTCATCGGCAAGGAGAGAATAAGACTCTCCCGTACCTGATCCGAGAAATCCAGCTCATCCGCGGCCACGGGTATCTCCTTACCCAAGTAATCTTCGACGCCACCATGCAGACGATACTTCTCTTCAAAACGCCCTTCTATTCTTTCGGCGTATTCCTTGACGCACCGGCTGCAGATAAGGTTAACGGTGGCTGAAACCACGCCTGTTGCCCAAATAAAATCCCCGGCGTTGGTTACAACAAGGTCAAGTTCTACCGGCGCTTCCGCCGTCACCGGCCTTCCGTCCGGTCCCACAAACGTCTCAATCCTATCCTCAAGATGATACCGTCGTTGTTCAGCCGGCGCTTTTTTTAACCTTGCCACACTTATGGTAAACAAATCCCCACCCCAAATCAAGTCCTGATTATAATAGCCTATCCTTCCACTGTCAAGGAAACAATGAAAAATTGGGCCCCGTAATAAGGCAATACCGCCCTTCTCCGGCGTTAAAACCATTTTTGTCTATCAGCAAGCAACAGCATTCAAAGCCGGAATTCAGATTATAAGGTCTCGCTACTACTGACTACTGACTACTGACTTCTGACTACCGTCTACTATATTCTGTCCCTTAGAACAGTTACCTCAAAGTATAATGCGCCTCCGCACCGTCATAAAAGATAACGAGGTGAAAACCGTGCGCCCGAACCCCCGAAAAACTCTGCTGGCCATATTGATAACCGTCTTCTTCTTCTTGACTATCACTCACCCGGCCGCCTTATACCGCGGGGCGACCTCCGGCCTTGGGATCTGGTGGCAGATTGTTTTCCCCTCGCTGCTGCCGTTTTTCATCATCACCGAGATCCTGCTTGCCCTCGGGGTGATTCAGTTTTCAGGAGCGCTTCTGGAACCTTTGACCCAGAAAGTCTTCAGACTTCCGGGCAGCGCCGCCTTTGCCTTTGCCGTGGGCTACACCTCGGGATACCCGATGGGAGCGGCCATGGCCGCCCGTCTCAGCTCCCAGAAAATGCTTTCGCCTTCGGAAGCCGGCCGTTTGGCTGCGTTTACCAACAACGCAAGCCCTGTCTTTATCCTGGTGGCGGTTTCGGTGGGGATGTATCAGAACACAAATCTGGGGCCTTTCCTTGCGGGCGTTCACTACCTGAGCAATATGCTCTGCGGCCTTACACTGGGCTTGATAGCCCGCCCTCTTCCCGCGACAAAACTCAATCTCTGGAGGCACGCGGTAGATACACTTGCGGGAGCGCACCAGAGCGATCTTAGAAACATAGGGCAGCTCGCCGGTGACGCCGTGCGTTACGCCGTTAACAGCCTTTTCACGATCGCCGGCTTCATTTGTATCTTCGCCGTCATACTCCAGTTATTTAACGAAGTCGGAACTTTGCGGGCCGCTCTGGCTTTTACCGGTGACATCCTACACAAACTGGGACTTCCGGCTGATCTATGGCCGGCATTGGGCGCCGGTCTTTTTGAGGTTACACTCGGGGCCAAAACAGCGGCCGAAACGAGCGCTCCGCTTATGCACAAGATCCTCATCACCGAAATCATACTTGCCTGGAGCGGTCTTTCCATCGTCATGCAGGCATTGAGCTTTCTTTCCGCGGCAGGAGTCCCCGGTACCTTCTTCATCCTGGGGCGCCTGCTCCAGGCGTTTTATGCCTCTATACTCACAATTGTCTTGTTTCCCCTTTTCGCGCCGCACCTCACCCAGACGGCGGCGGCTTTTCCGCCGTCCGCGCCGTCCTTTTACGCCAACCTGTCCGGCGCAACCGTCCTTTGCCTCGGGGTGAATCTCTCGCTTATAGTGCTGTCGGCACTTTACGGACTTTATCACCGGTTTAAACCGCAAGGAACAAACTAGAAGCGCAGACATAGCCGACTTCCGGGCGCAATAAATATTAAAACCTCTACCGGCACTTCTGCCGAAGAGGTTTTTTTCGAAAAATGAGTATTTCCATACCAAGCCCTTGTTGACCTGCGCAAAGAAAGGGCTTCAGAAAGAGTGAGCCTGCAGGACCTTACTTCATGCCTTTCAGTTCCGCCCGCCCCTGCTGGATCTCCCTGGAGATGCGCTCAAGCCGTTCCTCGAGCTTGCCCAGGATATCGTCGGCGTATTCCTTTGCGCCGAGTTTAATCTCCCGTGATACCTGTTCGGCCTTTCCTAAAACAGACTCCGCCATTTCTTTTGCCTGGCGCGCAATTTCACTTTCCTCGGCCCTTTTTTCGACCTCCACCCTGGTTTCTTCCAGTATACGCTCCGCTTCCTTCCGCGATTCCGCCAGCACCTTCTCCCGCTCCTGGACCACCCACTTTGCCTTACGGATTTCGTCCGGCAGGATGGTACGGATCCGGTCGAGAATGTCGAGAATCTTTTCTTCGTCAATTACTACTTTTTTGGTGAGCGGTATCTTATTGCTGGATTCGATAAGTTCTTCGAGTTCATTAATGACCGACAGAAGTTCCACCATATCCCTCCTCATCAGGAATTACCCCGACGAAATACTTCCCTTAATTTAGATTCTACCGAAGACGGCACCATTCCTTTAAGGCAACCGCCATAATGAGCCACTTCTTTCACGGCGCTGGAACTTATGAAAGAATATTGAGCCTCCGTCATTAAAAAAAGAGTCTCGATCTCAGGCGCCAGCTTCTTGTTCGTCAGTGCCATAACGAACTCATTTTCGAAGTCGGATATAGCCCTTAAACCGCGGATTATGGCGCAAGCCCCGTTTTTCCTGGCGTGGTCCACTGTGAGCCCGTCATATGAGTCAACCTTGACCCTCGGGAGATTCCCCAGCACTTCCCAAAGCATCTGAACCCGTTCTTCAATAGTAAACAACGCCTTCTTTCCCGGGTTCTCGGCCACCGCAACGATCAACCGGTCAAAAAGCGCCTGCCCACGGATTACAATATCAAGGTGTCCATTGGTCACCGGGTCGAAGCTGCCGGGGTATATGGCTGTCCGCAAACATTCTCCTCCCTCTGAAAATACGTGCTTCTTTTGGTTGGCACGGCGATGAGCAACGCATTTCGGAGGTCAGATGCAGGAGGTAAGAAGTCGGATATCTTGAAAGAATTCGCTGTTGCGAATTCTCCCGATGAGTCTGACCTCTGATTTCCGGCTTCCGACGTCCGAATTCAGTACGCTCCGGCCCGTCCCCCAGCACTCAAACTCACTCCGGCAAAAAACAAGCGGCTTTGACGACATTGAACGTTTTTATTATATTGCTACTTTCTAAGTGAATTGAGTGCTGGGTTCCTTGTACTGCTCGCTCCTTGCCGTGTTGGCACTCTTCTGTATCTAAGTAACCAGCTTGCGGGTCACCCCATTTTCATCCTTACTTAATGGAGCGGCCTCCGGCCGCCTATGGAGTTCATTAGGAGTCCTGCTTAGAAGCACGGGGGTCTACTTGCTTCATATCGGTTCTTTCGGTATCTTTCTCTTCAACACGGTAAAAAGAAAGGACTGTATCCCCGTAACGCTCACTGCGGAAAAGCTTGAGGTTTCCTATTTCCACCGGAAGTTTGCCCCGGTGGTCGGTCTCGGCAACGACCAACCCCCCACGGTTAAGAAGGCCTTTATGTGCAATAGACGGCAGTGTCTTTAATTCGTATCCCTTGTCATAAGGAGGATCTACGTAAATCAGGTCGAAAGACTCGCCGCGCCGATGAAGAAGACTCAGCGCGGTCATGGCGTCATGAGGAATCACCATGGCCTGTTCGCTGAAACCCGTCCTTCGTAAGTTTTCGCGAATCAGGTTAAGCGCCCGGGAACTCCGGTCTACGAAAACGGCCCGCGCCGCTCCCCGGCTTAGCGCCTCAATCCCTATACCGCCTGTCCCGGCAAACAGATCAAGAAAGACCGCATCCGGTATTTTCGCGGCAAGGATATTAAAAAGCGCTTCCTTAACCCTTTCCGCAGTAGGACGAATACTCTTCCCCGGTGGGGTCTTAAGAGTGCGCCGTTTAGCCAAACCGCCGATAACCCGCATTCTTTTGTCTCCTTCAAACTGAGCCTTTTGGTAAACGGCAAGCGGGTTTAAATGACTGAGCGTTAATTTTTAAATTATTATAGCACAACTACAAAAAAAACAGAAATCTTTAGAATAACCGAACCTTTTTGAAAGAAAATAATATCAGCAAGGAGGCAGACGAGTGTTAGACTTGGCAGTTGAGGCGCACGATCTCATACGTGCCCAAAGGGGTACGGAAATCCCCGGAGTGTCTGTAGCAAAAGAAGATTTCCCCTTCGCCGCCGTAACCACGGTGCGTGTCGAAACTGAAGAAGCGGAAGGAATCATGTCAAAACCGCGGGGTACTTATATCACGATCGACGCCCCGGCCTTGCGGGACAATGACCGCAGAGCCCATGAGCAAATCGTCGAAATCCTCTCTAAAAAGCTTGAACTAATGCTGCATAATTTGCACCTTCCGGAAGGGGCAAGCGTTCTCGTCGTAGGACTCGGCAACTGGCACGCAACCCCGGACGCCCTCGGACCACGGGCAGTGGATTACACGCTCGTCACCAGGCACCTTCACCGTTACGCCCCGCCGGATCTTCGCGGGGATACGCGCGAGGTCAGCGCCATTGCACCCGGCGTGCTCGGCGTAACCGGTATCGAAACCGCGGAAATCATTCAAGGCGTTGTGGAGAAGATAAAACCCAACGTTATTATTACGGTAGACGCCCTGGCTGCCAGGAGCGTGGAACGGATAGCCACCAGCATTCAAATCGCCGATACCGGCATCAGCCCCGGTTCAGGTGTCGGCAACGACAGGATCGGGATCAATCAGGAAAGTATGGGTGTTCCGGTTATCGCAATCGGAGTGCCGACAGTGGTTCACGCCGCATTCATCGCTAATGACGCGATGGATAAACTCTGGCAGGAGCTGAATAAAAACCCGAATATGCACCGTGTTTACAAGCTCCTGCACCCGGAAATCGTAAAAATGGTAGTGGATGACCTGTTAAAGCCGTTCGGGGGACAACTGATGGTTACGCCGCGGGAGATCGACAGCCTCATTCAGAACACGGCCAAGATCATCGCCGGCGGGGTTACTACAGCGCTGCAGCCCGGGATCCCCCCGGAGGATTTCGGCCTGTACCTAAATTGAGAAGTGCTAACTTCTCAATACACAAGCGGACCAGCACCTTCACATGGACCGGTCCGCCTGCGTTAAGCCTTACCGGAATCCTTACAGTTTATTGGTAACAACACCGGCTCCACCCGCGGCATTCTGGGCCAGGTTCTGTTCGTAGGTCCTGATCATATGGCGTACCATATGGCCTCCCATTGCGCCGTTCATCCGCGAAGGAATGTCACCGAGGTAACTTCCGGGCGGCAGATTAATACCGACCTCACGCGCGATTTCCCATTTCATCTGGTCGAGAGCCGCCCGGGCCTCGGGGACAAGCACCCGGTTAGTGCGCTGTCCTTGTGCCATTAAAGCTCACCTCCTTTGATTTTTCTATAGTTATTTTTCGTATGTACGAATCGGGTCATACCCGGTAATTTTTCTGTTAACGGGATAAGGTTTGTAAAACTGAGAAAGAAACTTTATTTATCAAAAAATTTTATAACTAATGAATAAATTGTGCGATTATCGGATGCGGCGGGGTTACACGTTTTTTTAAAAGAGTCACGGAGGTTGTATCCGGCCGGTCCGGTTTCATGCAAATATAAAATGGGGAGTTCGATGCAAACGGGGGGGAAATTATCGTACAAACAACGTTAACCGATAACGTCTCTCAGCATTTCAAACCTGAAGCCGATTTCCTTTTTTATATGGCGACCGGTTTCCGAAATGAATCCGGGATCTTCGGTGATGAAGCGCCGGGCTTCAGAACGGGCCGATTCCAGGAGTCGGGCATCACGGAGAAGGTCGGCCACCTTAAGTTCCGGAAGCCCCGACTGGCGCGTTCCAAAGAACTCTCCCGGTCCCCTGAGGCGCAGGTCCTCCTCGGCCAGAGCAAACCCGTCACTCACCGAGGACAATGCCTTGAGCCGCGCCGCGGCCTCCGGCGTCGTGCGGTCGGCGAGAAGGATGCAGTACGCGGCGTGGTCGCCGCGCCCGACGCGGCCGCGGAGTTGGTGCAACTGCGCCAGCCCAAAGCGGTCGGCGTCAAAAATCGCCATCACCGTCGCGTTTGGCACATCCACCCCTACCTCTATGACCGTGGTGCTGACCATGATGTGAATCTCGTTTTGCCGAAAAGCGGCCATAGCCTTCTCTTTCTCTTCAAGTTTTAGACGTCCGTGTAAAAGCCCGATGTTGAAATCAGGGAAAACCGTTTTTAACTCGTCAGCAAGCTTCAGCGCCGCCTGCGCCGCAAGCTGTTCCGATTCTTCAATCAGCGGGCAGACAAAGTAAGCCTGCCGGCCTTTTTTCACCTCCGAAAGGATCAACCGGTAAACACGCGTGATTTCGGCAGGTTTCAGCCACACGGTTTTGACCGGACGTCTTCCCGGCGGCAGGGAGCTTATCACGGTAAGGTCCAGGTCGCCATAAAGGGTCAGGGCCAGGGTTCGCGGTATCGGAGTGGCGGTCATAACCAGGAGATCGGGAGAATCCCCTTTTGCGCGCAGGAGTCCCCGCTGGCGCACTCCGAAACGGTGCTGCTCGTCCACCACCGCAAGGCCCAGCCGCCCGAACTCGACTTCTTCCTGTATCAGGGCGTGAGTGCCGACCAAAACCTTAACCTCCCCCGCAGCCACCGCTTTCAACCTTTGTGCCCGCTCTTCCTTCTTTAGACTACCGGTTAAAAGCTCCACCATTATCCCGATGGGTTCAAGGAAGGCCCTGAGGTTTATGAAATGCTGTTCGGCTAGGATCTCCGTCGGCGCCATCAAGGCCCCCTGAAGACCGTTCTCCGCCGCCTTTGCAAGCGCCAGCGCGCCCACTACGGTCTTCCCGGCCCCCACGTCTCCCTGGAGCAACCGGTGCATAGGACGGGTCGTCTCCAGATCCAGGGAGACCTCCCGCCAGGCTCGTTCCTGCTCCGGCGTAAGCGTAAACGGTAAGGAATTATACAAAGCCGTAACCTTTGGACCGTCGGGACCGTAACGGTGCTGCTTTTCAACCGCGACCACCTTTTCCCGGCGGTGGAGCAGGACTGTTTCAAGCAGAAAAAGTTCTTCGAAGACGAGCCGCCGCCGCCCTGCTTCGGCCTCGGCGACACTCTCCGGAAAATGCACCGCTGACAGTGCCTTTGCCCTGTCAGACATACCGAATTCCCGAACGGTCATCGCCGGTAGTACTTCCGGCAGGGACGCGGTCTCGTTCTTCAGCGCCTGAAAGACAATCGAACGCAGGCTTCGCTGGCTCAGTTTTTCCGTGAGTGGATAAACGGGCACAATCCGGCCGGTATTAAGCCCCTCCTCCCCCTCACCGGTTTCGTATTCACTAACCTGAATTTCGGAGGCGTAAGGGCCGTGGCGCACCTTTCCCGTGACGGTGATCCACGTGCCGATCCTCAGTACGCGCTTAAGGTAAGGCTGGTTGAACCACACAGCGTAGAAAAGCCCCCACCGGCCTCGAAGGGCTGCCCGGAGCACGGTGATCCCGGAACGCGCCCGCTTCTCTTCAACGGTTACAAGCTCTCCTTCCGCCGCAGCCACTTCCCCGTCCTTATAAGCCTTTACCGGCTGAGCGAGCGTCCGGTCTTCGTAACGCCTGGGAACGTGGTACAGTAAATCACCGACGGTGTTAATCCCGAGGCGTGAAAGAAGGCCCGCCCGCTGGGGACCCACCCCTTTAAGGTACTGCACGCGTTTTTCCCAGATGCTCGACATCCCGGCCTCCATGATGTAAAAATAGGAGCACTAATCGGCTGGATGCTTACGTAAAAAATAATGTCTGTATCTTAAACGGGTACTTTGACATACTTGGCCTAAAATCCTACTTATACTGCAAAAGACATCGATTAACCTCCGTAGCACCCGGGACCCAGCAATTGTTTTGGTAAATCGGTTTTATCCCGGGTCCCTTTAATTGACCGCCGAGCTAACTTTTGTTAAACTTATCTTAATCTTGGTCCTTATCGAGCAAAAGGTATCAAAGCGGTTTTCTATGAAATAATGAATAAATAGATTTAGGACTCACCAAGTCAGGAAGTAACTATTCAGCCGTCCACCTAACACTTACGGAACGCGGCGAGAAGTCATGCAGTGCAAGGAAGACCGGCGGAGACGAACCGGAGCGTACTGAGTATGTACGTGAGGATTCGGCTTCGCCGGGCTGACGCATTAATGCGTCGCTTATCGCCGCGCCCTCGGGAGCACCTGAATAGTTGCGTCAGGAGGAGCTATGGTTACAGTCGGTTTTCCCCGGGCGATGGCGTATTATTATCTGTACCCGTTTTTCAAAACGTATATAGAATCCCTCGGGGCCAAACTGGTGGTTTCACCTCCAACCACTAAATCGACCCTCGGAAAGATGGAGCTGTGCCCCACCGATGAGCCTTGCGTAGCGGTCAAGCTTCTTTTTGCCCACGTGAAAGAGCTTTTGGACAGAAACGTAGACCGTATTCTTATACCTTGCCTGGTCAGCGTCGAGCCCAACAATTTCTGCTGCCCGAAATTCATCGGTATTCCTTACATGGTCAAAAACGCGCTTTCCAACGGGACGGAAATTCTTATCCCGGAAATCGACCTGCACCGGAACGGGACATCCTGGCAGACTTCCTTTACAAAGCTGGCGCAGGATTTGGGCGTTACTTCACAGCGGCTGGCCCGTCGGGCGCTGGCGAAAGCGTCTGCGGTGCAGAACCGGTTTGACCGCCTGGTGGCGGAAAAACGTTTGGTGATCGAGGACGCTTTTCGTTTCTTTAACGAAGGCAGCCTTTTCGGTGACAATTTTAGCGATAATACGACAGTGGGTGATAATCTGCCGGTGATCGGCGTTGTCGGACATCCATACATACTCTATGACTCGATCAGCCTGGACATCATCCAGAGGACCAGGGAATACGGTTCCGTTCTGACAGCCGAGATGGTACCGCCGGAAGTGGCCCGCAGAGAAATGGATACCATCGCCGAGGGGGAACGATTGTGGAGTTTTGAGGCGCAGGTGCTTGGGGCCGCGCTTCATTACCTCCGAAACCGCCTGGTCGACCGCTTGATCCTTGTGGGATCTTTTGAATGCGGGCCGGAGTCGGTCATAGAGTCTTACGTGGAAGAAGAAGCCCGGCGCCAAGGTATTCCGTTCCTGCTGATAACCCTTGACGAGCACACCGGGGAAGCGGGTATAGTCACCCGCATAGAGGCCTTTATGGATGTCTCCCCGGAGGAAGCGGACCCGGAAACCCCGGCCGAGCCCGCAAACGCGAAGGTAGTCGTGCCGGGATCTTACCCCCGGAAGATGGTTATCGGACTTCCTTCGATGGGCCACCTGGACCTAGCGGTACGTTGCGCTCTCAAAGAGTGCGGCGTCGAAGCCGTCCCCACGCCGCATGCCTCAAAAGAGATTCTCGAGCTGGGGAAGAACCTTTCGCCGGAGTTTGTATGCCTGCCGTTTATCATCACCCTCGGGCAGATGCGCTATCTTCTGGACCACGGGGCGACACACCTGATGATGGTGGGCGGCAAAGGAAAATGCCGCCTGGGCTGGTACGCCCAAATCCAGGAACAACTCCTGCGCAAACTTGGTTACGAGTTCGAAATGATTACCATCGATTCACCGCTCCCTCTGGCCGAGCGTTGGAGTAAATTTCGCGGCGCCATCAGGGGAGCTACGGGCAATGCCTCCTGGCTGCGGGTTATAAAGGCGCTTTATGCCGGCTACCACCGCATCGCCGCGATCGACCGGGCCGAGCGTGAATGCCACCGGATCCGGGCCTTCGAGCAAAAGCAGGGCACGGTAGACAAGCTTTTTAATCGTTTTGTTCGTGCGGTGGAACGCGCGTCTGATAGTCCTTCGGTTCATCAACTGCTCGAAAATTTCCTGGCGGAAGCCGGCAGCATTGAGATAGAAGAAACACACCCCGTCCGGATCCGGGTTGTCGGAGAGATCTGGGTTGTGCTTGAAAACTATGTTAACCTCCATCTGGAAAGGATGCTCGGGCGGTCCGCCGACCCGCGGGTCTGGGTGGACCGGGAAATCTCGGTCACCCACTGGTTCCACCAGCATCTTTTCCCAACGCGCGAAGCACTCAAAAGAAGGGAAGACATAAAGACTGCGGCCCGACCATACCTGGGCACGGAGGTCGGCGGTCACGGGCACGTCAGTGTCGGGCTGACGGCCCTGGGGCGGGAAGAGGGAATGGACGGCATAATACATCTCATGCCCTTCACCTGCATGCCGGAAATCGTGGCCCAGAATATACTGGTACGGCTCAGCCAGAAATTTGACATCCCGGTTCTTACCTTTATCCTGACCGACCAGACGGGCGAAGCGGGCTTCGAAACCAGGGTGGAAGCCTTCCTTGATATCCTCAAAGAACGGAAACTCACGGGATAAGCCTCGCCCATTATATCCGCCGGTTGTCCTTATAGAGGAGGGTCTTAAGAATTGCCTAATTTTCTAGGAATAGACGTCGGCAGCGTAACCACGAAGGTTGTGCTGATAGACCACCAGCAGGAAATTCTGTTTGATACTTACCTGCGGACCGAAGGAGGCCCGATTCACGCCATCCAGCGTGCTTTTACACAGCTCTGCGAAACCGCGGGCGAGGTAAAGGTGGCGGGCGTGGGCACCACCGGCAGCGGCCGTCGTCTGGCCGGCATCATGACCGGCGCCGATATCATCAAGAACGAGATCACCGCCCATGCCGTCGCCGCCCGCTGGGTCGAGCCGAAGGTGGCCACGGTTATCGATATCGGCGGGCAGGATTCCAAGATAATCTTCTTCCAGAACGGCGTACCGATAGGGTTTAACATGAATACGGTTTGCGCCGCCGGAACCGGTTCCTTTCTGGACCACCAGGCGGTCCGCCTCGGCATCCCGATCGAAGAATTTGGGGAATACGCCCTGCGGTCCGGCAATCCGATTAAGATAGCCGGCAGGTGTGGAGTTTTCGCCGAATCCGATTTGATCCATAAACAACAATTAGGGTACCAGAAAGAGGACCTAATTGCCGGGCTCTGCATGGCCCTTGCCGGCAACTACCTCGCCAACGTGGCGCGAGGAAGGCATATAGAGCCGGTCGTCCTTTTTCAGGGGGGTGTCGCAGCCAACATAGGGATGCGTGCGGCTTTCGAGAATCGCCTTGGAATTGATATAGTCGTTCCGACCCATTTTAAAGTAATGGGCGCACTGGGCGCCGCGCTCCTGGCCAAGCGCAATTACGAGCGGCGCCGGAACCCTTCAAACTTCCGCGGCGCCGCCCATATAGCCTCTTTCCACTGCGCCCCGCGCACGTTTATTTGCGGTGACTGCCCGAACAACTGTGAGGTGAACGAGGTTTACATCGGAGGAGAGCTGGTAAGCCGCTGGGCCTCCCGCTGCGGTAAGTGGCACAACCTTAACCTCACCTCCAGCGACCGTAGTGAAAACCGGTGGGGATCAGGCTTGAAAAGTAACCAAAACCTGTGATAGAATACGAGCGTATTGTTTCCTGTAAATCGATAGTATGGTGCTAAAGGAGGTGGATCACTTGTCTAAAAGATGCGAGATCTGTGGAAAAACAATAACCTTCGGCATTCAAATGAGCCACTCGCATATCCGCTCCAAACGCACCTGGACTCCCAACCTGCAGCGTGTGAAAGCAATCGTCGACGGCATCCCAAAGCGGATCAGGGTTTGCACCCAGTGTCTTAGGAGCGGGAAGGTTCAGCGTGCCACATAACGTTCAAGGTTCAATGTTCAAGGTACCAAAATGGAAACTTAATAGTTTACCCCTTTACCTAAAAAAGTTACAGCCACCGGTGCGGTGGCTTTTTTAGTCAAACTTTTACGTTCCAGAGATACTAATTTCGTCAACGCAAATAATCGCCGTATAAAAGCAGTGCCCCAAGTGTATCTTTCTTTAACTTTGAACTTTGAACGGACCTAAAAGGCAGGCAGTATAAGCTTGAACCTTGAACTTTAAAGCTGCCGGAAAAGATTTGCCATTTCGATCGCACTTACGGCGGCGTTGAACCCTTTGTTCCCGGCTTTAGTACCGGCGCGCTCAATGGCCTGCTCAAGGGTGTCTGCGGTCACTACCCCGAAGATCACCGGTACCCCTGTTTCCAGGGCAACGCGGGCAACCCCTTTTGCCACCTCGCCGGCAACGTAATCAAAATGTGGTGTAGCTCCCCTGATAACCGCCCCCAGGCATATTACCGCGTCGTACTGTCCGCTAGCCGCAAGCTTCCGCGCCGTGAGGGGCGCCTCAAATGCTCCCGGTACCCAGGCCACCGTCACGTTTTCGTCGGCAACCCCATGGCGCAGCAGACCGTCCATCGCCCCGCCGAAGAGTTTCTGGGTGATGAACTCGTTAAAACGCCCTACTACAATTCCAAACCGCAGTCCTTCACCGACAAGATGTCCTTCGAAATTTCTGGGCATTACAGTTCCCTGCCTTCCACGTTTAATTGTAACCATTCAGGTATTCCCGTAGGGCGCAACGATAAGCAACGCATTGCTGCGATTTTGGAGGTTAGAGGCCAGACGTTGGAGGTTAGACTAGTTGAAGAAACTCGCTACAGTGAATTTCCACTTCTGTTCCGACTTCCAACCTCCTGCATCCAACTTCTAAAATGGTTCGCCTCCGCCGTTCTTCCTTGCACTGCATTACTTCTCGCCGCGTTCCGTAAGTGTCAGGTGACGGCCTAATAGTTACGTTTAATTGTTCCCCGCCGGGCTTTTGCCTCCGCGCTCCTCGGGATTGACAAGAGTCAGCAGGTGCCCGAGTTTGGCCTTCTTTGTGGCCAGGTAGAACCCGTTTTCCCCGCGGGGCGGTATTTCAATCGGCACCCGTTCCACAATTTCCAGCCCGTAGCCCTGGATGCCTTTGATCTTCCGAGGATTATTAGTTAAAAGTCGGATCTTATGGAGCCCCAGGTCTACTAGAATCTGCGCTCCGATACCATAGTCCCTAAGGTCCGGTGGAAATCCCAGCGTTTCGTTGGCTTCAACCGTGTCCTGCCCGCGATCCTGAAGTTCATAGGCCCGGATCTTGTTCAAAAGACCTATCCCCCGGCCCTCCTGTCGCATGTATAAAAGCACGCCTACGCCTTCAGCGGCGATCATCTGGAGCGCCCGGGCGATTTGTTCCCCGCAGTCGCACCGTAGCGAACCGAAAACGTCACCGGTCAGGCATTCCGAGTGCACCCGCACCAGCGGCGCTTCCACGGACTGCAGGTCCCCCATAATCAGAGCGATATGCCCCTTGCCGTCAAGGATGGTCTCGTAGGCCACCGCGGTAAAATCACCGTATTTAGACGGCAGACGCGCCGAACCGACCTGCCGCACCAGTTTTTCCTTCCGGCGGCGGTAGCGTATAAGGTCGGCGATGGTGATTATTTTAAGACCGTGCTTTTGTACAAACTCCATAAGCTCCGGCACCCGGGCCATCGTCCCGTCGTCCTTCATTATTTCACAAATTACGCCTGCTTCAGAAAGCCCGGCGAGCCGCGTCAGATCAACAATGGCCTCCGTATGCCCCGCCCGGCGTAGAACGCCGCCTTCCTTCGCCCGCAGGGGGAAAATATGCCCCGGCCTGCGGAAATCTTCCGGCCGGGCGGCGGGATCTACTATTTTGGCGATGGTTAGTGCCCTTTCGTGCGCCGAAATTCCCGTGGTGACGTTGCGGGCGTCGACCGAGACGGTAAACGCCGTACCGTGCGGGTCCGTGTTGTTGGTGACCATTTGTGTAAAGTCAAGTTCGTCGGCCCGTTTTGAATCAAGCGGCACGCAGATAAGCCCCCGCCCGTTAACGGCCATAAAATTCACCGTGTCGGGCGTGGCTTTTTCCGCAGCCATCACGATGTCGCCTTCATTCTCGCGGTCTTCATCGTCGACGACAACGATCATCTTACCTTCATGAATGTCCGCGATTGCCTCTTCGATCGTGTTAAACATCTTACTACCTCCGGCTGAGGAGACCTTTATACTCTCACTCGGCCTCCTGGACTCTCTAAATTGATTTATTCGTCAGCCCGTTCCTGTTTTGCCGGAACCTGATTTTCTCATGTTTTATGTTAAAGAAAACCGTGCTCCGCCAGGAATGAACCGCTTATACCGCTTTTTTCCGCCGGGAACTGTACAAATTTTTCAACATACTTACCGATCAAATCCGGTTCAAGGTTCACAGTGTCACCCGGTCCCTTAAATCCTAGGGTGGTCACAGCCGCGGTATGCGGGATCACCGAAACCGAAAATCCGTCCTGCGAAGCGTCAACCACCGTCAGGCTTATACCGTCCACCGCCACCGAGCCCTTCTTAATCAGGTAACGGATCACTTCCGGAGGTGCCTGAATAAGAAACACCCAGGCGATTTCCTCCCGTTCCCGCCGGAGGATCCGTCCAACACCATCTATATGGCCGGTGACAAGATGGCCTCCGAGCCTGTCCCCGAGCCGCAAAGCCCGTTCCAGGTTTACCCTGTCGCCCACCTTGAGTTTCCCTATGTTGGTCTTTGACAGCGTTTCCGCCATTACATCGGTGGAAAACCCCCCGTCCACCACTTCGGTGGCCGTCAGGCAAACGCCGTTTACCGCCACACTGTCACCAATCCGGACGTCCTCCATTACCTTCCCCGCCGAAACCATCAGCCGGGCGGAAACGGCCTGGCGGTTTATAGCCCGTATTTGGCCAGTTTCCTCAATTATACCGGTAAACAATCTCCGCCTTCACCCCCAAAAACCGGGTATCCCTCTACACATAAATCCGCGCCCAATTCCTTTATACTCACGTCCGCCAGCCGGACCGCCTTGGAAAGGTTTCGAATACCGCTTCCGCCGACGGGACCCGGCGCTTCACGCCCACCGATAACAAGCGGCGCAATAAACCAGACCACCTTGTCCACCAGACCCTGCTGCCAAAAACTCGCATTCACCGTCCCGCCGCCTTCGACCAGAATGCTGACAATTTCCCGCCGCGCCAGTTCCAAAAGAAGATAATCAAGCGCCACCCTCGTCCCCGATCCGCAGATAATCACCTCTGCCCCCGCCTGCCTGAGCGCCGCAACACGCTCGGACGGTGCCATTTCGGTTACTGCGATGATGGTGGGCGCTTCCGATTCCTGAGTAAATACCCGGGATTCAAGCGGCATGCGCGCCATGCTGTCAAGTATTATACGGGCGGGATCGCGTCCCCCGCCGGCTAAACGGGTCGTAAGCGAAGGGTCGTCTTTTAAAACCGTCCCTATACCTACCAGAACGGCGTCTGAACTGTCACGCATCCGATGCACGTAGTCCCGCGCCGGTTCTCCGGTGATCCACTTGGAATCTCCGGTGACGGTGGCTATCTTCCCGTCGAGGCTCATCGCGGTCTTAGAAATTACAAAAGGCCGGTTGGTAGTTATATACTTGATAAAATACTCATTCAGACGGCGTGCTTCCTTCTCCAATAATCCCGTGTCGACTTCCACCCCCGCTTCCTTGAGACGGGCGAAACCCCTTCCCGCCACCAAAGGGTTCGGGTCGGCCATAGCCGCCACCACCCTTTTGATTCCGGCGGTGATTATGGCCTCGGTGCAAGGACCGGTACGACCGGTATGGCAACACGGTTCGAGGTTTATATAAAGCGTGGCGCCCCGGGCGGCTTCCCCGGCAGCCATCAGCGCCTCAATCTCGGCGTGAGGCAACCCGGCCTTGCGGTGGTAACCCTCACCGACAATGCGACCGCCGTTAACAACCACCGCACCCACCAAAGGATTGGGGCTGGTCCGCCCGAGTGCGTACGTGGCAAGTTCAAAGGTGCGGAGCAGTAAAGTTTCTTCAGGAAAAGGGTTTTGCGTCAACATCACTCACCGTAAAAAATTCGGCTGCCCCCGAATAATGTTGTGGAAAGCAGCGCCGTGTCTTTTATTATATTTTCCCGGATATTTGGGTGTCAAGCAAAACCCCGGCCGGGGGCCTGATCGCCTCAACCTTCGTCCTCACTTCCCGGTTCCTACTTCCCGGTAGATGTCGCCCCCGTAAACATCGTTGGCCACCAGGGCCGGAAAATCAACCACAATAAACTCGTGAACGGCCTCCGGCCCGAGGTCAGCGTAGGCAAGAATCCGGACCGATTTAATCGACTGGCTCAGCAGGGCGCCCGCCCCCCCGTAAGTGACCAGGTAAATTCCCTTGTACTCGGTAAGCGCCGCCACGACCTCCGGGGAACGATGTCCCTTGCCTGCGGTTCCTTTCAGCCCTCTTCTTAAGAGCTCAGGGGTATAAGGGTCCATCCGTCCGGATGTGGTCGGCCCGGCGGCGCCGATGATCCGACCGGGCGGAGCCGGACTCGGACCAACGTAATATATTATCTGGCCCTCCAGGTCGACGGGAAGTTCCTCCCCCCTCGCCAGAGCCTCAACCATTCTTTTGTGGGCGGCATCCCTGGCGGTAAGCAACCTCCCGCTTAAAAGCACCGGTTGCCCCGCCCGCAAACACATTACGACCTCTTCCGTAAGAGGCGTCTTTATCCTCACGGGTTCCATCATTGAGCCCCCTCCTGGGCACCGGTTTTATTCCGAATGCCCGAACCGCTTTTGGTTCAAGCAGGGTCCAGAATTAATTATACGACAGGCACCAATTCCGAGCAATTATCGCAATTCCTTACGGACTGTTCCAAACCTTGTTCATTCAAGATGTCCCGCCGACCGATACCCAATCAGACAACTTAAGTGGACAGCTGAAGTGGATTCCACCGTGCCGTGATTTAGGCTAATTCGGCAAAAAGATCCATACCTTTAAAAAAGAAAAAAATTTGTGTAGAATAGTGTAGAAATTATGTTATATAATGTTAAGAAACGCCGTCTTATTCCCGAGTAAAATAATGTACCCTAAACTAATACTTCCGAAAGAGGTGGTTTCGATGTACCAGGGTCCGGAAAGGAGAAGGTATCCCCGGTTGAACATCGGCTTTATTGTAAGCCACCGCGTGAAGGACACGGACGACGGCTATTACCTGAGCCAGACAAAGAATATCAGCCGGGGAGGCATGCTCCTGACCACCGGCAAACAGTACGGTGCCAGCACCCATTTGGAAATGACACTGAGGTTCCCTTTTTCCAGGAAGATCAAGGTCACGGGAGAGGTCTTGGACTCGAAGGAGGTAGCAAGGAATTTTATTTACGCCACCAGGGTACAATTCCTCGACATGGAAAATACGATTTCTCAGCAACTTGGGGATTTTGTCCAAGCAAAGCTATTGGACAGCCGGCCGGCTCAGAATTGGGGAGAACGGTAACAGGACAACCGCTTCGGATTCTCCCGACCCGAACAGTCATTTACAATTCCGCCGATCGATGCCGGGCTGCATGACAGTTGAGGTTCACCGCTACCGGCAGACTGGCGATATGGCAGGGATACAACAGCAGGTGTACCGCAAGCGCGGTTACCCGGCCACCCAGTCCAAGCGGGCCGATTCCGAGTTGGTTTATCTCTTTTAACAACTCCCCTTCGAGCGCTGCCGCCGCCGGATCGGGGTTCTTTTCCCCCAGCGGCTTTAGGAGCGCCTCCTTGGCGAGTAAGGCCGCTTTCTCCATGGTCCCCCCGATACCTACGCCCACAACCAGAGGCGGGCACGCATTCCCTCCGGCGTTTTCAACCACCTCAAGTATAAAACGTTTCACCCCATCGATGCCGTCTGCGGGTTTAAGCATCTTAAGAGCACTCATATTTTCGCTTCCGGCGCCCTTCGGCGCCACAGTGATCTTTAGTCTGTCCCCGGGAACGACTCTCAAATGTATGACCGCCGGAGTGTTGTCCCCGGTGTTTACACGGATCAGAGGATGGCTGACTATCGACTTTCTCAGGTATCCTTCGGTGTATCCGCGGCGTACCCCCTCGTGTACCGCAGCTTCCAGCCCGCCGATCACACAGACCTCCTGTCCGACTTCCAGAAACACCACCGCGACACCGGTATCCTGGCAAACCGGGATATTTTCTTTCCGGGCCAGCTGCGCGTTCGCGATCAGTTTTTTCAGAACATCCTTACCCCGTGATGTTTCTTCCCGAACCCACGCATCCTCCACCGCTTCGACTAAATCGGCGTCGAGAACGGTATTCGCCTCCCGGCAAAGCCGGGCCACAGCAGTCACTACCTCTTCCGCATCAACCTTCCGCACCTGTACACCCCCTGGTTGCTTTAAAGTGTATTTCCGCACTACACGTAAATTCTCCTCCCCGGCAAAAAAACTAGTCGGCGATAAAGGCGGACCATGATTATAATTTCGATTGTATGGCTAAGTAATCAACTTTTTAAAAAAATGCGATAATTTGGCTAATGAACATTAATATCAACCGTGTTTTCAATCCGTATCGGGGAAAAATATCATAGGAGGTGTTGCTATTTGCCGAACCAAAACCGTCTTTTGGTCCCGCAAGCCGCCACCTCTTTAGAAAGATTCAAGATCGAGGTGGCCAATGAACTGGGCTACCCAACCTACGGTCACGCGGCGATTACGCCCGAAAACTACAGCGAGATACTCCGGAGGATGAAATACGAATTTGCCGGAGAACTGGGTCTCGACAGCCAAATTCATGACGGCTACTGGGGAGATGTCTCCTCCCGCCTCTGCGGAGCGGTAGGCGGTCGAATGGGTGGCAAAATAGGGGGCAACATGGTTCGCCGTATGATCCGGTTTGCCGAGCAGAGCTTGGCACAGCCGCATTAGCGGCTTTTTTTTCTTAGAATTCAGAATATAGAATGAAAAAAAGGCGTCTCTTACATCCTGCCTTCTACCTTCTTCTAGTTTTTTAGTCACCGCCCACAACGGAGTCTATGCCGTACCGCATAAAGTGTTCCCTGAGGTTGGTGATAATCCCGACCGGAACGTTGAACTCATCCGCCATGTCGCTGTCGGTATGATTGTTTTTAAGTCCTGAAATAAAGCGGTCGAAATTAACGCCGACCTCTTCGGTTTTGATTTTCAGACTCGGCTGGGTGCTCCAGGGGGGTTTGTTAAAATATGCTTCAGACATGATATCACCCTTTTTATTTTGGCCGGAACGGTTTATATAATGCCGCGTTTATTAATAAAGATTGACCGGCACGCAATCCTCTCCGTCGCAAACCCGGACAAACAAATATACACGCACCGGTTGCTTTTACATCGGATACTTTTCTTTTTACGATTCGAGATTCAAGAATCAGAGGTTTTTCAGATGGGAGGTATCGTTAAAAAGGATAAGCTGAGCCTTGTCTTCCTCGAAGAACTCCAGCACGTTTAAAGCGGCGTTGTCCTGTCTCAGCCGCCAGTATTGATTCAGGTCCATCCGGATGAAGTGACCTATCGAGGCCCGGATGACCCCGCCGTGGGATACCACCACCACTTGTTCGTCCTTATGGCTCGCTGCGATTTGCTTCAATGCGCCCACCGCCCGCGCGGCAACCTCAGAAAGCGTTTCCCCTCCGGGAAGGCGGGTCGAATAAGGTCTCGTCCACCATTGTTTAGAAACCTCCGGAAAGCGGGCTTTTATCTCGTCCCGGGTAAGACCCTCCCACTCGCCGAAGTCTATTTCCCTCAAGGCGGATAGCGTCTTGACCCTCCCGCCGTGCGGCCGGGCGATGATACGGGCGGAATCCAGCGCGCGGCAAAGGTCCGAGGAGAAAAAAGCCGCGAACCGCTCGACCCCAAGCCGTTCGGCAAGCGCCTCGGCCTGTCGTATCCCGCGTTCATTCAGCGCTACGTCCGCGTGCCCTTGATATCTGAGCGCATGGTTCCAAATCGTCTCGCCATGGCGAACAAGGTAAATACGGCAGCCCATAGATCCTCCCTCGAGAATAGTACTTCTTTCGGTCGGCGCGTCGATAAGTAACGCATTGCTGCGATTTTGGAGGTTAGAGGCCAGACGTTGGAGGTTAGACTAGTTGAAGGAACTCGCTACAGTGAATTCCCACTTCTGTTCCGACTTCCAACCTCCTGCATCCAACTTCTAAAATGGTTCGTCTCCGCCGGCCTTCCTTGCACTGCATCACTTCTCGCCGCGTTCCGTCTATCTTACTACACTGCTTCTAAATTCCAAGCTTACGGCGTTTTCATCCTTCGTTTTGCTGCAACGCGGCATGGCCAACTCCTTCAACAATTCAGGCCTTAAGAGAAGTAACGACTGTACTAACGGACGCCGACCGGTTCTTACGGTTCTCGAGCCTTGCAGCAATCTCCCAGTATCTCTTTGACCCTGTCTACCAATTCATCTACGAGATGCGGCAACGGTTCCGCACGCAGTCCCAGAAGTTCGAACCTGCCCCGGACTAACGGAAGTACTATCTTTACCGCCGGACTCGAGGCAATCGCCTCAGCCATCCGTGGTGTTAATTCACCGAGCATCGCGTTCGGAATCAAAATGCTCAATGTCCCGGCAATCAGGTCTGCCCGCTGCGCGTTCCAAACCACGGCGTTTTCGCCGCTTGCGCCTTCGTTCGCACCTGCTTTCATCATTACCGAGGTCGCCAGTGCATTCGTGCCCAGGGCCAAAATCTCCACGTGCTCGGGCAACTCGCGTCTCAATCTTTCGGTGATATGCTTACCTATACCACCTCCCTGGCCGTCAATGACCGCAATTCGCATTAAATAGCTCCTTTCGTGAAAACTTCATTCCGCTTTGGGGTCCGAAGTAAAGGACATAACGCGTTTCTTTTTAAAACGGCACCAGGGCAGATTCCTGATAAACGCGTTGTTGGCTGACCCGGAAGGTATGATGCCGATAACCTTGGATGTTCGGGGACCTGAGGGCACAGCCGGTTAATACGGCCGATTTACAGCGGCCTCCTTAGGCACCAATATAACACATGAAAAAAATTAAAAAAAGTGCTTTCGTGCGCCTCTGTTATTGTGTCAACATTTAGGAACATTAGAAATAATTCCCAGGGTGTGCACTATTTTGTGGATAAGTTGCGGGGACGTTACGAATTTTGACCGGCATCCTCCTGGAGCTTTGATTCGAGTTCGATGATTTGCCGGTTCTTTTTCAAAAGAGAGCGTGCATAACGAGCATTCGCCTGCTGCAACCGCTGGTTTTCTTTCTCCAGCTTTTTTAGAAAAATATTCCTTTCGTTTTCCATCTGTTCAAGGAGATATAATAGTACTCGCCGGCTCAGCCGTACCTGTGCCAGTTTTTCTTCGGTTTCGCGCAATCTTGTCTTCAACTGCCTGATGTCATCCAGATCCTGAAACACGGCTAGACCTCCCCATTAACTGCTTCTAACGTATATGTTCAGTAAACCGCGTACGTGTTGTTGATTGTCTGTCGCTCTTGCGATACCATCAAACAACAAATGTAGCACTGACGAAACACGGTCGGAAGCAAGCATGGCGCGAAATGAGAGGTGAGATATGAGAAGTTTGAAGTGGGAGGAAGGCGGATTCATAAATCGAATTCCATCGGTCCTCGCATCTCCAACCTCACACCTCGCACTTCCCAAAAGCCGGACGGAGCGGAGCGTACCGGCTTCAGAGGTCAGATGCAGAAAGTCAGATGTCACACTCAACGTGGGAATTCGAAACAGTGAATGCCTTAAGGAACGCCGACTTCCGATATCTGCATCCGACTTCTGAAACTGTCAGCCCCCCACTCAACCGAGTAAACAAGGCTACTGTTATCACGCTGTTTCCCCTGCTAACTTGAGTGCGGGTTTATCACCGCGCCCTACGGGGTTCACGGAATACATACGTTCTAACGGTTCCAGGAATAGTATTATGCACTGCAACCCAAGTATAGACGCCAAACCAAAAGATGTGTAAAAATCCGCAGTCCGGCCGACCAGACATCACCGTGCTGTAATCTCGAAATCTCACGTCGCAATTCACACATCCATTCGCCCTGAAGCCGCCCATAACTGCTGAACAACCGTATAAGGAACAACCTCCGCCCCCAGGGGGAACCGATCGTCAGGGCCATGATAATCGGAACCCCCCGTGGCTATAAGTCCGCACCTACTGACAAACCTCCGGAAGACTGCCCGCTGCTCGGCGGTATGTTCAGGGTACTCCACCTCGATGCCGCCAAGTCCGGATCTCAACAGCTTATCAATGATTCCCTCGCTGTGAGTCAATCCGGGATGCGCCAACACCGACACGCCCCCGGCCTCCCTGATAAGACGTACGGCAGCAGCCGCAGGAAACCTCGCCCGCGGAACATATGCCGGACATTCCTTCCCCAGAAAACGGCGAAAGGCTTCTTCAATCGAATCCACGACCCCCATTTCCATAAGGACCCGGGCAATATGAGGCCTTCCAACAGCACCTTTACCGGCCAACGCCTCTATTCTTTCCTGTTCGATAGGCACCCCGTATTGGCGAAGGAGTCTTACGATCTCGCCCATGCGCTCGCGCCGACGACGGTGCATTTCGCCAAGGGTTTCCAGCAATGCTCGGTTGTCCCGTTCGATAAAATAACCCAGTATGTGTACCTCTCGGTCACCGTCCTGGGTGCTCATTTCCACCCCCGGCACAACCACCAATCGTCCGGCGGCAGCCCGGACCGCTCTTTGAATGCCTTTTACCGTATCGTGATCGGTAATCGCCACCGCCCCTAATCCGAGGGACAAAGCGCGGGAAACCACCTCTTCGGGGGTATCGGTGCCGTCCGACTCCGTCGTATGCACGTGCAGGTCGCAGGTGGAACCGTGCGGCGGGTTTTCCGGTATCGTCATGATGCGGCGCTTGACGCCTTCATGGTCAGCCGGAGTTTTATTTCCTGTATGCTTTATCCGGTAAGACATACTCTACCATCCGCCAGTTGGCATTTATGAACGCCATGTTGTATTAATTACCCGTAAAAAGTTATCTCCCAGCACCTTTCGGACTTCATCCTCCCGCCAGCCTCTTCCCAGAAGGCCGCAGGTTAACGCCGGGAAGGAGGCGGTATCTTCAAGTCCGGTCACCATGTAAGGCGCCCCGTCAAAATCCGAACCTATGCCAACACAATCAACGCCGCCGACTGCGGCGATATGTTCAATGTGATCAATTAAACGGTCAAGGGTAGGTTTTCCCGGGTCCACAAAATCTGGCACAAAATTTACTCCGATAACACCTCCGGTGCCCGCCAACGTTCGCACCTGCTCATCCGTAAGATTGCGAGGATGATCCCATATCATCCGGCTGTTGGAGTGAGAAGCGATAACAGGACCCCTGACCAACCGCATGACGTCCCAAAAACCCGCCGGCGCTAAGTGGGACACGTCAATCAACATGCCCAGCCGCTCCATTTCTGTAACTACCGCGCGGCCGAAGGAAGTGAGCCCTCCCCTTGTTTCACTCTCCCCGACGCCGTCCGCCAGTTCGTTGCGGCCGTTCCAGGTCAGGGTCAGGCAACGTACGCCTAACTGGTAGAGTGCCCGGAGCACGCCGGTGCTACCCTCAAGCATATGCCCCCCCTCCACGGAAAGGATTCCGGCGATCTTTTCGGAATCTATGGCGTTCCGAAGCTCTGTAAGATCCCGAACAGCGACCAGCTGTTCACCGGAGCCTTCGGTGAGACTGTAAAAAACGTCAATCTGTTCCATCACACTGCGTAAATACGTTCCGACGCAAAGCGGCGACACGAAGACCGCAAAAAGCTGGACATTCACCCCGCCTTGTTTCAGCCTCGGCAGATCCACATGCCCCTTGTCGCAGCTAACAAACGAAGAACCTTCCCGAGCAAGTACCGATAGGGTGTCACAATGGGCATCTACCAACAGCGCATTATAGTGGAAACCTAAACAGTTATCCGTCATACAAAAATAAAACCCCCTTTCCGGCATACCGGCAGGAGGTTGCTGGAAATAAACTCTAACGTGGTTCCACGATGATTTTTATGGCTGTTCTTTCTTCGCCGTCTATAATAACGTCGGTAAAAGCTGGTATACAAATAAGGTCCATCCCGCTTGGCGCGACAAACCCGCGGGCGATTGCTATCGCCTTCACCGCCTGGTTTATGGCACCGGCTCCAATGGCCTGTATTTCCGCAGAACCGCGCTCCCGCAACACACCAGCCAACGCCCCAGCCACAGAATTTGGATTAGATTTTGCTGAAACCTTTAGGACTTCCATTCCTTAACCTCCCTCTTTGTTGGAACCTAAAGCCTCAGCCGGCGGTGTAAAGACAGACCCTCTCTTTTCTTTACCCTTTCCCCGGCTTTTTCTATGAAAAACTATATTCGCCAAGGAAAGGAAAATTCCTCCGGTACCTATGGAAAAAATTAAAACTTGACGCCTAAATTTAACATTGCTCCTGTTAAATGCTTAATTGTTCCTTAATATGTTATTATTAGTGCATTTCCATGTCTTACATCTTCCGGCCAATAGCTTTCAACAATCTTTAAGCCCTCCGTCAGTTCGTCACGCTCCACCCCCTATCGCAGTCGCCTCAACAAACAGCGGCCTCTCCGCCGCTGCCTCAACAATCCTTTGAGCAACGGTTTCCAAGACCGCCACATCCTCCTCGGCTTCTGAATGAGGTAAGAGGTCCACCATTTGTAATTGTCACGGGAGTTCATGCGCGTCGAATCCCCGCTGGATAACCTCTGACTTCCTACCTCCCAATTATCCGGTCATTTAAAAGCGGCCCGGTTTTTTTGATCTCTTTTTAATCAGCAGCGACAGCCTTTCCTACAATACTCGAGGCAAGCAACCGATTTCTCAGTGTCCGTGTGCCATCTCGGGCGTATCACCGATATCCGGCCCGGGGTCGTGCCCGTGATCATGGCCGTGCTCATGCTCATCGGGGAAGATCTTAAAGTTTTCCACGATGAAACAGTACGCAAGCAATAGGAAGGAAACCAGGCCGATGCTTATTGCGAATTCAACCCAGTACGGGAAGTAGTGGCCTTGCATTGCGTCACCCATGCTGGTGAAAACAACGTTCATCCGGTTCAGGATAAGACCGCCGACCATGAGCACAGCGGCGGTAACCAGGCCCGATACACTGTTCCTGATACTGGGTTTGGATATAAGAATGATCGGTACGACAACACCCAGCACGATTTCAACCAGAAAGAGGTTCGACTCGAGCGTACACGCAAACATATCCATAAAGTGCCCTCTGCAAATAAGGTCGACCATACGCAAAACAAAATACACAATCATGGCCCACATGCCGATTTTCATCACGGGAACGACGAGCGGCATTTCATGACGGAAATCCATCCTATACGCTTTGGCGGCGATGGAACCTTCCACGACACACATGGCCGCCCCGACATAGAACGCGGAAAGCACGAAAAACAGCCCTATCAGCATCGACCACCAAAGCGGGTTCTGCCGGTCGATCATGGCGATGTAGAGATTGCCAAGGGCCGACTGGTGGACACACGCAATCGTGATACCTAAGACAAACAGAACCGGAAGTATCTTATTGAACAAATCCCTTAACTTCGGTGCGTTAACACGCTCGAACACAATATGTCCCATTTGGAGTATTTGTACGTTTAGATAAAGTATCACACACCACAGGACAACAAAGAGCCAGGAATGATAACCCCAGAATACAAGCGGGCGCCAGAAATTGTACCAGCGACCAAGATCCATAAGAACCCCTATGCTCACGATAAGGTAGCCGAAAAGCGAGGTGATAAGCGCTGCACGCGCAATGTTCTTATACTTTTTAATGCCAAGGATATGCGCCAGAAAGGTGGTAAAAAAGCCGCCGGCCGCTAGAGCGATACCGCTTAAATCGTCGAAAGCTATCCACAAACCCCAGGGCCAGTTGTCGTTCAGGTTAGTAGCCGGGCCGAGACCACATATCAGCCGGTAAAATATGGCGAAAACCAAAAGCCCTACAAGGCCTAACGCCAGTGCCCGCCAGGGGGTCCACCGAAAATGCCATTTACCACCGAAAAGCGAGTCGTAGCTTTTAAAATATTCGTTATCAAAGGTGGATGTGTCAACGTTCGCCATCCGAACTTTCGCCTCCTATCTGCTTTACCTCTTCCACAAGCCTTTAATGGCCCGCTTCCTGCTCGTCTTGCTTCTTTGTTGCGACGTAGAGAGTGGTCAGCGCCGCGCCCCATACCGCGGCCACTCCCACCGTCCACTTCAGCACGGTGTCTGTATATCCCGGCACAGGCTTGTCGGTGATTTGAGTCTTCATCCCAAGCTCTTCAAACGGCACATCGGAAATGTAGAGCAGCGACGTCCCGCCGACCTCATGCTCTCCATAGACGTGATTGATATAATCAACATGATGCTCTAAACCATTGTACTTACTACGAATTCTTTTATGCGCCTCTTCCAGTAGATCATTACGGTCACCGAATATTACCGCCTTCGTGGGGCATGCTGCCACGCATGCCGGCGGAGCGCCTATATTCGCCCGCTCCGGGGCGCACATGCGGCACTTCATTACCTCGGGGAACAACTCATTCCATTGGTATTTAGGAATGCTGAAGGGGCAGCCCATCATGCAGTAACGGCAACCGACACACCGGGAGCGGCGGTAGAGAACGGGACCCTCCGGTGTTTTATAAAAGGCATGCGCGAAACAAACCGCTTCACAGGTAGGCCGCTCGCAATGAAAACAGGAACGCCGCACAAACCGCCACGCAACCCTGCCTCTCTTATCAGTAACTATATGGTGGTTCATCCTAAGCAACGTATTGCCGGTAAGAGGCGCCGGTGTATCCCAGTTTGTACTCTCGTGCCTCCTGTCCAAATCGCTGTCCAGTGGCAGGTTGTTGTATTGCTTACAGGCCGCCTGGCAGGCACGGCACCCTATACACTTGGTTACATCAAATAAGAGTCCATAACCCACTAATCACACCTCCAATTGTAGAACGCTACCGGCGGCGTTTCCGTTAGTCAAACAAAGCCGCCTTCCATAACAATTACGGTTTACCGGAGCAATTTAAAACCCCACTCCCCGCCGAAACCCCGGCGCATTGAAGGAATTTCTGTTTCCGTCCAGTAACCTGAAAACGGCGGTACCGTCGGCCCGCCAAGAAAACCATTATTACTTGAGGAGTCCCTGTTAATTTCATGAGCGACCATCTTTACGTCCGGCAAGGTATCCCCCGTGTAATCCCAACTCAAGTTCAGGATCGGCTCCGGAAAGAGACCGTCCCCACGGTACTGTTCACACAACTCCCTATAAAGCCGGTCCATAATCCAGAGCGGTACCCTTGCCTGTCCACGCGGTCCCACCGCTTCGGTACACCACTGCACCCAATGGCCGCCACTGGCCAACGAACCGGTTTTCTCCCAGGGTGCCGCAGCCGGAAGAATGAAGATCTCGGATCGGGGGCAGGCCATAGCGATTTTCTCACGTTCCTCCAAGAATGTCTCTTCTGATCTGAACCAGTTGACATAAACCAACCAGTCAAGGCTGCCGATAGAACGCAGCACCTTCCCTGCCGGTTCCTCAGGTAATGAACCACCTCCCCAGATAAACAGTCCATTAAAAATACTTTCCTGTAACCGACCCGAAATGTCCACCTCTTCAGGTTTTGGCAGCCAATGATCGGCAGCCGCCCCGCCTCCCGCCACGCTGTCGTACCACGACATGAACAGGTTTTCTCCGGCGGCTTTCAAATGATCCATAAAAGTTAAAACACCTGGCTGCCCGCTACCGGTTTGGCCGGCTTCGACTCCAAGTGCTTTAAACAGTTTATACAGTAAATACGTTTCCTCGTTGTTGAGTCCAGCGTGATCAAAGATGCACCCGATACCCTGTGCCTGTCTTAGTTTCGTGTTGAAAAAGACGTCCCTGGTTTCTTTTACACGCCGGGCAATGGAACGCAACACATTTCCCCAGTCACCGACCTCCCATGCGTCCGCGCCGGCCGGCCGATGCAGCAGCTCCGGCATCCATTTCTCAGGGTGCAACCCACTCGAGGTATATAGTTCAAAAAGGGTCTCTGCATCTTCACACAAAAACCCTTCGTTTGCCGGGTGATCAGGGTCGCCTTCATAGCCGATCACTTTGCCGTCCCGTACCGTTAACAAAACACCGCAACCGCGGTCGCATTCGCAACAAACGGTGGCAACCTCTTTCCCTCTACGCAAATCCGGCCTTACCCAACCGGCATCCGTCCGGGACTCATCGGTATTCCGCTTTCGCTCGTCGGATACCGCAGCCAACCCGCCGAGGCTCTTGAAGAACTCCCTCCGCGAGATTTTCTTCAACCCTGAACACCCTCTTTCTTTATCTCTCTTTCCCCTTAGGAAAGGGTGGTCAGAAAAACTCGAACCTTAATTACGTTCGCCCGTCCACCGGCAAGCAACACTTAAAAAAGCCAAGAAGCCTACTCTGGAAGTTACCGGCCTAAGACTGGGGATTTGTAGTTAATTCATATAAAAGCTCCCCGCCTCTTGCCGTTTTCTTTCACTTCCAAATCAGCCGGGGTACATTCGGGTCGGGAGTGAGCAAAATGCGCCCTCAAACCGCTAGTAGATATTTTTTTCACTATACCATTGTCTAGCTTATTAGTCAATAAAAACGGAACGTCGAACCGCATCGGAAGGTTCTTAAACCGAAAAAAGGATCCCTCCCGCCTGACGTTATTTCCTTTAAAAGATATATGCCGGTCGAAGGGCGTGGAAACCTACATCCCGGAGGCCGCTGTAGAAAACCAAAAACACTTCCGGTTTTATTAAAAGGGCAAAAAAAACCTCCCATTTGGGGAGGCCGGAGTCATTTCTTCTCTGAAACAGGTTAGTGGAAGTCGTCAGGTTCAAGAAAAGGCCGGTCGATACCAATCATGGAATTCACCATCAGTTCTACAAGACCTCCGTAATTAATGTTGTATTTTTCCCAGAGCTTGTAGTGATCGATGGCGTCCCTGATCGCCCCTTTGCAGTTGGAGCAGGGGGCACACAGGTATTTGTAGGGGTAGGCACCGGGGTCGAGTTCGTTCTTAAAAGCCTGCAGAGTCTGATGCATTTTTACCCGCGTGGAAACCTTGTTCCGCCACTGCGGGAAGTTATACGACTGCATTATGGCCAGTCCCCCGCCGCCGCCGCAGCAATAGTTGTATACACCATTCGGCGCCATTTCCCTGAATTTGGGGGCGATAGCCCTTAGGGCCAGACGTTGAGGTTTCACAATCCCCATCATCCGTACCATGTTGCACGGATCGTGTAACGTTACCGGAAAGTCATTCCTGCTTGGATCAAACTTTAAAGCACCGCTTCTTATGATCTCCCACAACAGCGGCAGACAGCTTTCCCGCGGCATCTCCGAACTGGAAAGGCTGCCGGTCAGCACCCTGTCCGCGACGACGACATAAGCCTTGGTGGCGTGTCCGCATTCCCCGATTACCACCTTTTTGACCCCTAGTTGTTTGGCGGTTTTCGTATGCCTGGTCGCCACCCGCGCCAGTTCAATATCGTCGTTCCAGAGACCGTAATTAACCGCATCGTAGGCAACTGCCTCACTCGATAGCGTCCAGCTTATCCCGGCCGCCTCGAAGAGGATAGCGAAGGCCTCGGGATTTTCCGGCCAAGACAGGTACTCACCGGCATTGTGGATCAGAAGCATGTCCGCGCCTTTCTTATCCACCGGAATCTTTACTGTCTTGCCGATCCTGTCGCCGATATCTTCCTCCATGAACGCAACGGTTTCCTTAAAGCCCGAAGGACTCATGCCGGTCGAAGAACCAACTCGTAAGTGCTGCACGCAGCCCTTATCCAGTATCTCAACCGGAGCGATATAGAACTCCTGGCTGAACAGTTTCCTGAGCTCCCTGTTGATCGCGCCGTTATCGATCCCCATGGGACATCTCTGGGCGCACCTCCTGCATATGGTGCACCGGTGGCACGACTCGGCAAGCCGCAGTACCGTTCGCCAGTTAAGGTCTATATCGGCGCCGACAAAACGGCCGAGAAGCTTTCCCTCCGGAGTGAAGTATCTCTTCCATATCCTTCTTAAAATCTCTGACCGATAAGTGGGGCGATAAATTTCCTGCCTGCCGCTCCCAATATAGGCGTGACAGGCGTCAGAACAGGTCTGGCACTTTACGCAGTAGTCCATGGAAAGGCGGAGCGTTTGAACGAAGGTCCAGCTTTCTTGAGGATCGAACAGCTTCTGAAGACCGCTTAAAAACTTGTGAACGAGAGTATCTTCTTCCTGCTTATTTTTCGGCTTGGGAAGACCCATGTCGGTATGTCCGTCGAAGCTCAAATCATATTCGTCCCACCACCTTTCCGGCGGCGCTTTCATGGGATTCTCGACCCCAAGATCCGGAACATCCATCAGGTCATCCACCGTTAAAGAAACGAGAGGTTCGTCGCCCGGCCTGGAGATATCTCTTAGTTTTATCCCCTTCTTAACTGCGGCAACTCCCATATTTTTCCCTCCCTCTCCCCTTATTATGCTTAATCGTTTGATTCCGATTCGGAGACTCCACCCCCCCTATGACGGTAGTTAGTTTACATATGCCCATTATATCACTCTTGCGCGGCAGGTCAATATCTTTACATAAGTTCATAACGGTTATTTTTTACACCGTCAGGAGAGCGCACTGCGTCTCACTTTTCACCACTTGCTATCATTCTTTCATAAACCAAAGGTGGGCAAAACCCACCTAAGTGAAAGAGCTTCCTTCAGCCCATCAGCTCGATAGACGTGCCGGGCACACCAATAAAAAAACCTCCCCGGACGGGGAGGTTAAAGACTCAAGGATACTTATAAATCTTAGTGGAAGTCTTCGTATTCGATGAACGGCCGGTCGATATCCACCATCGAGTTGACCATCAGTTCCACAAGACCGCCGTAATTCAGGTTGTACTTATCCCACAACCCGTAATGGGTAATCGCGTCCCGGATTGTTCCCTTACAGTTCGAACAAGGGGCGCACAGATACTTAAACGGGACCTTGTTGGGATCAAGTTCGTTTTTGAAGGCCTGCAACGTCTGGTGCATCTTCATCCTCGCGCCCGCCTTATTACGCCACTGCGGGAAATTAAAGGACTGGATGATGGCGTAACCGGAACCGCCGCCGCAGCAGTAGTTGTAAACGCTGTTCGGGGTCATCTCCCGGAACTGCGGCGCAATGGCCTTGAGGGCAAGCCGCTGGGGTTTCACGATGCCCATCGCGCGGACCATATTGCAGGGATCATGAAGCGTCACCGGGAAGTTGTTCCTGCTCGGATCAAATTTGATCGCGCCGCTTCTTATGATTTCCCACAGAAGCGGCAGGCAGCTCTCCCGCTGTATCTCCGAACTCGAAAGGTCGCCGGTCAGCACCCTGTCCGCGATTACGACATACGCTTTTGTCGCGTGGCCGCACTCACCGATCATCACCTTTTTACAACCCAGTTTCTTTGCCGCCAGGGTATGCCTTGCCGCCACTCTGGCAAGCTCCACGTCGTCGTTCCAGAGGCCGTAGTTCACCGCATCGTAAGCTACGGGCTCACTGGAAAGCGTCCAGCTGATCCCCGCCGCCTCGAAAAGAATAGCGAAGGCCTCCGGGTTCTCAGGCCAGGATAGGAACTCGCCGGCATTGTGAATTAGAAGGATGTCGGCGCCCTTCTTATCAATCGGAATCTTTACCTTCTTTCCGATCCTGTCGCCGATGTCCTCTTCCATAAAAGCGACGGTGTCCAACATGCCCGGGGGGTTCAAACCTGTGGACGAGCCGACACGCAGGTGCTGCACGCAACCTTTTTCGAGAATCTCCATCGGGGCTATGCCCAGCTCCTGGCTGAACAGTTTTCTCAATTCTCTGGCGATGAGGGCGTTGTCGACAGCCATCGGGCACCGCTGAGCGCATCTCCGGCAGAGAGTGCATCGGTGGCCAAGTTCCGCAAGCCGCGTTACCGTCCGCCAGTTGACATCGACATCCGCACCCACAAACCTTCCGAGAAGCTTTCCCTCCGGGGTGAAGTACTTCTTCCAGATCCTTCTGAGGATTTCCGCCCGGTACGTGGGCCTGTAAATCTCCTGCCGGCCGCTGGCAAGGTAGGCGTGACACGCCTCGGAACAGGTCTGGCACTTTACGCAGTAATCGAACGAAAGACGCAATGCCTGCTGAAAAGTCCAGCTTTCTTCGGAATTAAAGAGCTTTTCCAGACCGCTTAAGAACCGCCGGACCAGATGGTCCTCCTCTTCCTTGGTCTTTGGTTTCGGTATTCCTATGCTGCAGTGTCCATCAAGGCTCATCTCGTATTTATCAATGAACTTCTGCGGGGTCGGTTCGATAGAAGGCTCTTCTCCGAGATTCGGAACCGGCATGAGTTCACTCATGTTCATAAAAACGAGCGGGTCATCCCCCGGCCGTGAAATGTCCTTGATCCTAAGCCTCCCGTTTGCCATTACTTGATATCCCTCCCATCAATAATTCCGACCTGTTCTGCCCAGTTCTTCCCTTGCACTATGTGCGGCGCCGACCATGTCAGTTTGCCTGAAAGCTGGGAGGTTATCTTCTTATCTATCGAGGAACCCTTCAGGTTTAAAATATCATCCCAGAAAACCTTATCAATCGTAAAATACTTAGCAATGTAATGGAGCATCTTGGAGAAAGGCATATAAATCAGGAAAAGTTCAAAAAGTGTAAAGTGGGCCACCGTCCACGACGATACCGCTGCGGGCTGAAGCGAAACAACTCCCGCTAGAAAAGCCCTCGCATCATCAAAGAAGTACTGACCGGTAGTTATCCAGGAAATAAGTCCGGTGGCAAAGATCGAAAGCATAAAAAGCAGGTTGAAGTAATCGACAGGAACGGTATAGTTGGCTAGTTCCGAATTTGAAATTCTCTTCAAAAGCAACCCGAGTGAACCGAATGTACCTACGATTAAGGCAATAATTCCACAAACGTTGGTAACCGGGGCGATCACACCCAAATTCAGCACACCTTCGGCCAGCATTAGAATCATCCATACGAACAATAAATAGATTCCCCAGTGCATGGAAAAAGAAAAAGGCCACATGCCGTAAATGTTATACTCTCTAACCTTCTTTAACAAAAACACCTCCGAAGCCATGTCCAGGATACCGTTGATTCTAATGTGATGCCGGGGTTTTGGTACGTAGTCCAACTCCTCCATGTAAGAACCGCCGTAATGGTGCTTCGGCTCCAGGGGCAGGGGATAGATTTCCCACCTGAGGTGAAGCGGCATGGAGTTGAACTTGGAAAACCTGTAAATCACCATGACAATGAACACAACCACCGAGAGCCAGGCAAGATACACCGGAATCCCCATCTTTCTACCTCCCTTTTTTCAATAATTGGTTAAAGTATACCACGGTGGACGTAATGAACAAAAGCTCATAATTAGCCATATTTGTTAGCATACGACCATAACTCGCTAGTCTTGACTGCCATACTTCTAAAAACAGAAGCTCAGTCAATATAACTGTGCTCTCCCAAAAAAAATAAAAAGATCCTATCACAGATCGAGGCCATTATATGCCGAACTGTGTGGATCTTTTAAATATTCAAAATATTTACACAGTATTTCCCGGCTTCAACTGAAATCAATCAGCCGGGCGTTAACTCTTATCTCACCGTTAGTCCGGACTGAAGAACTCGAGTTCCATAAAGGGCGGCAGGTCCACTATGGCGTTGACCATAAGCTCAACCAGACCGCCATAGGTGATGCTGTATTTATCCCAAAGCTTGTAGTGAGCTATTAGGTCACGCATCGCGCCCTTGCAGTTCGAGCAAGCGGCGATAACATACTTCTGAATGCTCGGGTCGAGGCAGTCCTTGAACGCCTCCAGGATCTGTTTTGTTTTCATCCGTTCGCTGACCTTCTTGCGCCATTGCGGGAAGTTCAGCTCGTTCATGATGGCGAATCCACTGCCACCGCCGCAACAGTAATTGTGCGCCCCGTTCGGCGTCATCTCCCTGAACTGCGGGCAGATCGCTCTGGTCACCTTGCGCTGCGGCATAACGATGCCCATGAGCCGGGCGATGTTACAGGAATCGTGCAGGGTGGTCGGGAAGTTATTCCTCGACGGATCAAACTTAAGCACGCCGCTCTTATAAATCTCCCAGAAGAGCGGCAGGCAGCTCTCCCGCGGCATCTCCGACGTGGCCATGTCCCCCGGAAGAACCCTGTCGGTGATTACGCACAGAGTTTTAGTGGCGTGGCCGCACTCGCCCACGACGATCTTCTTGCAACCAAGTTTTTTGGCTACCTGGATGTGCCTCAGGCCTATCCGCGCCAACTCAAGGTCATCGCAGAAGAGACCGTAGTTAACCCCGTCGTAACCGACCAAGTCGCTGCTGAGCGTGTAACTTATGCCCGCCATCTGGAAGAGCACCCCGAAAGCCCCGGGGTTTTCCGGCCAGGAAAGGTACTCGCCGGCGTTGTGGATAAGCAGAATATCGGCGCCCTTCTGATCGATGGGGATGTGTATTTTCCTGCCGGTTCTTTCTCCCATATCGTCTTCGATAAACTCTATTGATTCTTTAAAGCCCCCCGGCTGCATGCCGGTTGACGAACCAACCAGAAGGTGCTGCCTTGTGCCCTTTGTAAACAATTCCTTCGGCGCGATGCCGAGCTCCTGGGTGAAGACCTTCCTGATCTCTCTGCTTATTAAGGCGTTGTCCACGCCGACCGGGCAGACCTGTGCGCACCTTCTGCACACGTTGCAGCGGTATGCGGATTCAACCAGCCGCATCGCCAGGTGATAATTCGCCTCTAAGTCCGCACCCACAAGAGACCGTAGGAACTTGCCGCTCGACGTAAAATACCGCCTGTAAAGCCGTCGCAAAATCTCCGCCCTGAATGTCGGCCTGTATATCTCCTGCTCGCCACTTCCAATGTATACGTGGCAGGCGTCGGAACAGGTTTGACAGCGCATGCAATAGTCGGTTGTAAGGCGCAGGATCTTCAAAAATGTCCAGTTGTCCTGTGGATTAAAAAGCCTTTCCAACCCCTTGAGAAACCCCTTTAATATCCTTTCTTGTTCCGCCGCGTTGGGCTTCGGAAGCGCGATAGGCGAATGCCAGTCGAGCGAAAGGTCGTATTTCTCCTTCCACTTATCCGGAGGCGGCTCGAAGGGAGGCTCTTCTCCCAGGTTGGGAACGGGCATGAGTTCTTCGACCTTCAGAGGGTTTATCGCCTCAAACGACGGCAGGGCCATATCCTTGAAAGTAATATTCTTTGCCATTATTTCGCCTCACTTCTCTCGACAATCATGGCATTTTCCAGCCAGGTCTTTCCGGGTGCGACATGCGGACCCTGCCAGTTGCAGGTATAACCCAACTGCTTCAGCACCTTTTGGTCGTTCGCGGAACCTTTCACGAGGAAGCCGTCATCCCAGAATATTTTGTCAAAGGTAAAATATTTCGCCAGATAATGAAACAACTTGCAGAACGGCATGTAAATCACGAAAAGCCAGAAGAGTGTGAAATTAAGGAGAACAATGAACGGTATGGGTTCCGCGGCGGGTTTGAACGAAATAACTTCAACGATATAGGCTTTGGTATACACGAAAGCGGTATCACCGGACCAGGAAATGATTCCGGTAAGAAATATGGCAAAGATAAAGAGAAGGTTAAAGTAGTCCTCGGGAGTTGTATAGTTGGACAGATTCTGCGTCCCGACCCTCTTAAAGAAAAGCCCCATGGATCCGAAAGCGCCAAGGATGAATGCCAGAGGTCCGACGAAGTTGGTAACAGGGGCGAGAAAACCAAGTTTAAAAATCATCTCGACCAGTAACAGTACCACCCATGCGGCAAGCAGGTAGAGCCCCCAGTGCATGCTGAAAGAAAACGGCCACAACCCATATCTGTTATGTTCTTTCACTTTCTTTAACAGAAACACTTCCGACGCCATATCCAGAATCCCGCCGAGACGCAGATGGTGCCTGGGTTTCTTGTTGTAATCCACTTCTTCCATATACGAACCGCCATAATGATGCCGCGGCTCTGTGGGTACCGGGTATAGTTCCCACCGGAGAAAAAGCGGGTAGGAAGAATACTGTTTAAACCTGTACAGAGCCATAACGAAAAAAATGATGACCGAAATCCAGGCCAGGTACACGGAAACACTCATCCTTAGACCTCCTTTTTTAGAATATTGCTAATATTCTAACTAGTATATCAAATCTGAAAGTTGCTGGCAATTGCATTTGTATATTTGACCAAAAATAAAAAAACCCCTGCAGACATATATCCTTTAGCATCCACAGGGGGCTCTACTCAGTTAAAATTAAAGCTCCGTTGATTACTCCGAGCCCATGAACTCCAGTTCGAGAAACGGCTTCGGCAGATCGACCATCGCATTGACGATCAGTTCCACCAGGCCGCCGTAAGTGATTCTATATTTGTCCCAGAGCTTGTAGTGACCGATGATGTCCCGCATCGCCCCTTTGCAGTTGGAACACGCCGCGATGACGTACTTCTCGGTGCCCGGGTCAAGGCAGTCCTTGAACGCCTCAAGGATCTGCTTCGTTTTCATTCGCTCACTCACTTTTTTCCGCCACTGCGCGAAGTTAAAGTCGTTCATTATGGCGAACCCGCTGCCGCCGCCGCAGCAATAGTTATTCGCGCCGTTCGGCGTCATCTCCCTGAATTTTGGCGAGATCGCTCTGGTAACGTATCGTTGCGGCCTGACGATCCCCATTAATCTGGCTATGTTGCAGGAATCGTGCAGGGTCGTCGGGAAGTTGTTCCGCGACGGGTCGAGTTTAACAACGCCGCTCTTTACTATCTCCCAGAACAGCGGCAGGCAGCTCTCCCGGGGAAGATCGGATATGCTGAGGTCGCCCGGGAAGACCCTGTCGGTGATTACGCAATAGGTCTTGGTGGCGTGGCCACACTCGCCTATGACTACCTTTCTGACCCCCAGTTGTTTGGCGATCACGAGATGCTTCAAGGCTATCCTTGCCAATTCCGCATCGTCGCAGAAAAGGCCGTAATTCACCCCGTCGTACCCTATGTGCTCACTGCTAAGGGTGTAGTTTATCCCGGCGGCGTCAAACAGCACCGCGAAAGCCCCGGGGTTTTCAGGCCAGGACAGATACTCGCCGGCGTTATGGATCAGCAGAATATCGGCGCCTTTTTTGTCCAGGGGAATCTTTATCTTTTTTCCGGTCCTGTCACCGATATCGTCTTCGATAAATTCTATCGTCTCCTTGAAGCCCGCGGGGCTCATGCCGGTCGAAGAGCCCGTCTTGAGATGGTTCCGTGTGCCTTTACCAAACAAGGGTGTTGGACCGATGCCCATCTCCTGGTTGAATAGCTTCCTTATCTCCCTGGCGATCACCATGTTATCCACGGCCATCGGGCAGACCTGGGCGCACCTCCGGCACATGTTGCAGCGGTAGGCGGACTCCACGAGTCTCACCACCATTTTGTAATTAAGGTCGATGTCCGCGCCGACTAAGGACTTGAGAAGCTTACCGCCCGGCGTGTAATACCGTTTATAGAGCCGTCTCAATATCTCCGACCGGAACGTGGGCCTATAAATCTCCTGCTGCCCGCTCGCCATATACACATGGCATGCCTCGGAGCATGTCTGGCAGCGCATGCAGTAATCCGTCGTAAGCTTCAGGAGCTTTAAAAAAGTCCAGTTGTTCTGGGGGTCGAAGAGCTTACCGAGCCCGCTGAGAAATCCTCTTACCAGCCTTGCCTTCTCCTCTTCATTCTTTGGCTTCGGCAAACCGATGGCGGCATGCCCGTCCAGCGAAAAATCATAGTTGGCGCTCCACTTCTCCGGAGGGGGTTGAATCGGGGGCTCTACACCCAGATTGGGCACGCTCATCAATTCCTCTATCCTCAGGGATATAAGCGGCTCGTCATCCAATCGGGCCATATCATTAAAGGTTATATCTTTTTTGCCCATTATTTACTTTCACCTCCGTCAACAATCTGCGCCTCGTCCAGCCACGTTTTTCCCGGAACCATATGCGGTCCGGCCCAATTACAGATGTAACCCAGTTGTTTGAGCGTCTTTTTATCTTGGGGAGAGTCCTTCACCTTAAAGGCGTCGTCCCAGATGGTTTTGTCGATGGTGAAGTATTTCGCCAACCAATGGAAAAGCTTGCAGAAAGGCATATAGATCAGGAAAAGTTCAATAAGCACGAAGTTAAGGAGCACAACGGCCGGCAGCGGTACCGGCGCGGCCTGCAGGGTAATTACCTCTTTGATGTACGCCCTGGGATATACCAAAGACGGATCATTAGACCATGAAATAATTCCGGTAATGAATACGGCAAACAGGAAAAGAAGGTTGAAATAATCTTCGGGAGTCGTATAAAGCGCAAGTTTCCTAACTCCGGCCCTTTTAAACATCAGCCCCAAGGAACCAAAAGCGCCGATCACAAAGGAAATCTTTCCGATAACATTGGTGACAGGAGAGATGGCATCCAGCCCAAAAATCCCTTCTACCAGCAAAAGCAAAACCCAGAGAAACAGCAGATAAATTCCCCAGTGCATGCAAAAGGAAAAAGGCCAGAGCCCGAACCTGTTGTGCTCTTTAACCTTTTTCAGGTAGAAGACCTCTTTACCCATCTCTAAAAGACCGGCGATACGATTATGGTGTACCGGTTTCTTGTAATAGTCCACCTCTTCCATGTAAGAGCCGCTTTCGCCGGGAATGGGGTAAAGCTCCCACCGGAGATTTTGTGGCATGGACGAAATCTTGGAAGCCCTGTAAAACAGCATGAAGACGAATACGGCTACAGAAACCCAAGCTAAGTACACGGTAACACCCATCCTCAGACCCCCTTTGTCAGAATATTCATAATTTTCTGACTATTATATCAAACAAGGGCGCCGAGTGCAATTAATTTTAATAATTGACCAAAATAAAAAAACCGGAAGGCTGCTTCCGCCCTCCGGCTAAAAATTCTTGTGATTAGGATCTCATAACGCAAACCCTATATTATTAACACATTCCGGCTTTCGCTTTTAGGCAATGTATTACCGACGTCAGAAACGTGCAAAACCGGCCGCCGTGGTAGCAAGCTGGAGCAGCGGCCCCGTCAGGACCCCCAGTCCGATGATGCCTCCCAGTCCCAGGAGCAACGCGGCAAAAGTCCCGAAACCGTAAGAAATTGGAGCCGCGTCGGGTGGTTCATCCACATACATCACCTTAATGACCTGGAAGTAATAGTAGATCGAGACCACGCTTAAGAGCAACGCAATCCCCGCCATCACCATATACCCGCTCTGCACCGCCGCTGCAAATACCGCAAATTTACCCATGAAGCCCGCCAGCGGTGGAACCCCTGCAAGTGAGGCAAGGGCGACCATCATTGTAAATGCAAGGAAAGGCGCCCTGCGGGCCAGCCCCGCGAAGCTGGTACGCTCTCCGGCAGATATCTCCTCAAAGGCGCTTATCACCCCGAAGGCCGCAACCACAGAGACCGCATAGAGCAGCGTGTAGTACATCACGGCCGCCGTGCCGCTACGCCCTCCGGCGACAACCGCCAGAAGGATATACCCGGCATGGGCGATACTGGAGTAGGCCAGCATACGCTTGACATTCGTCTGCGGCAGAGCCACGATGTTTCCGAAGGCGACAGTGACTATGGCCAATATCAGCAGTATCGGCGCCCATAACCCGTTTAATCCGGCGAAGCTTTCGCCGAAAACCCGTAGTACCGCAGCCAGTGCGGCGGCACTCGACCCACTGGCCAGGAACGCCACCGTCGGTGACGGAGCCCCCTCGTAAACGTCCGGCGCCCACATGTGGAACGGAATGAGATAGATCTTCATCCCAAGGCCGGCAAGAATCATCAGGCAGCCGACACCTGCCAGTATCGACCACTGTCCGGCACTGAACGCTTCCCTTACAGCCGCCAGGTAAGTGCTCCCCGTAAGGCCATAGATAAGGCTCATCCCGTACAGCAGAATGGCCGAGGAAAGCCCGCTTAGAAGCAGATATTTCAGTCCCGCCTCAGCCGGCTTTACAGCGTTCCTCTGGATCGCAATCAACACGTAAAAAGTTACACTAATCAACTCCAGAGAGATGTACAGCGTGATGAAGTCAAGCGCGGACGGAAGAAGCATCATACCCACCGCTCCGAACAACACCAGCGCCGTGAAGTCACCCGTTTTTACCCCGCTCTTGGATAGATAATCGGGTGCAAACAACAGTGTCAGGCCGGCGGCCGAAAGAGCGACGATTTTAAAGAAGACGGCCATGTCGTCAACCCGGTAGCTCCCGTAGAAAGCGGTTACGTTTGTGCCAAGCAGATTAAAGGCCGCGAACAACGCAATAATTACGGCGCCCGCCCCAAACCAGGCGGCGTCTTTGCGTTGCGGCGTGACCTTGACCACCAACCGCTCACTCAGTACCAGCAGGCCGGCGACACAAAGGATGATTTCTGGAAGCAGCAAACCCGCGCCCATCTATTGAACACCTCCCCAAGTCGCCAGCCAGGTGAACTTACTTGCGGCCGGTGCAATGTCCTTCAGGTTATCCATGATGGGATTCAACCCGCTGATGACCAGGTTCATCATCAGCGAGGGATAAACACCCACGGCAACGATAAAGAAGATTATCACCGAGATGACGACCCATTCATACCACCTGGCGTCGGGCAGCTTGGCAAACTCCTTCACTTTAAGCGGCTCGAAGTATACCCTCTGAACCGCCCGGAGCATGTAATACGCCGTAAACACAATGCCCGATATGGCTATAAGAGACAGGACGGGATATATCTGAAACGACCCGACGAAAACCGAAAACTCCGCCCAGAAACTCGCGGTTCCGGGAAGACCTACCGAAGCCAGCGACCCGATGACGAAGGCCACCGCGAGCACCGGCATAACCTGTGCCAAGCCGCCCATGGCGGACATTATACGGGTATGGGTACGGTCGTAGGTCATACCGGCAATAGCAAAGTTGAGGGCGGCCATGATGCCGTGCGCGAAAAACTGGAGGAGCGCACCGGCCAAGCCTCCTAATGTAAGAGCAGCGATTCCGAGCGTCGAGTACCCCATATGACTGATGCTCGAGTTGGCGATCATGTACTTCAGGTCCTTCTGGCCCATGGCCGTGAATGCGGCATACACGACACAGATCACCGCCAAGACGCCGAGCAGGTACGACCATTGGACCGCACCTTCCGGGAACAGCGACAGCGCCACCCGGATTATACCGTAGGCGCCCAACTTCATGACCACGCCGGCCAGGATCATACTACCTGCTGTAGGCGCACCCGTGTGGGCGTCCGGCAGCCATGAGTGCAGTGGAACTATAGGCACCTGGATCGCAAACCCCAAGGTGAACAGCGCGAACAACCATACCTGCTGGGCGTGGGTGTAGCTGTGTTTACCAAGCTCGGTAAGGTCCAGTGAGTTAATGCCCGCTGTAAAGTAAAGGATCAGGATACCCAGCATGGTGATTACCCCGCCGAGTGACAGGTACAGGGCGAGTTTCATCGCCGCATACTCCTTCTTCGTGCTGCCCCAGACCGAAATCAAAACAAACTTCGGCAGGACGGCCAGTTCAAAGAAGACGAAGAGCAGGAAGAGATCCCGCGCGGCAAAAACGCCGGCACAGGCAAACGTCAGGGACAAAAAGGTGATGAAGAATTCCTTCACCCGGTTTTGAATCCCCCAGGAGGCGAATACCCCCGTAAAACCGACGATCGCGGTGAGGAGCAACAGCATCACACTGATACCGTCCGCGCCGACACTATAGTTGATACCGAAGGTCGGCAACCAGCTTACCTTTTCAATGAACTGAACGCCGCCCGCGGCAAGATTGAATGCGAACACCATGTAAATCGACAGGCCGAGCGATACAGCCGTAGAAACAGCCGCCACCCATCGTATGGTCTCTTTGCGCGCAGCGGGAATGCAGGTCACAATAATCGCCCCGACCAGGGGTGCAAAGCACGTCGCGCTTACCACCGGAAAGCTCATTTCACAACACCCCCAATCGCTACCGCCAGGTCGGGTTCATTCAAAACCAGAATCGCTACGAGCACCAAAACCCCAAGGAACAGGATCAGTGCGTAGCGCTGCACCCAACCGTTCTGGAAGAGTCTGAAGCTGCGGCCTATTTCCATAAATAACGAGCCGATGCCGTTGGCACAAACCCCTGTAAACACATTCTCTTCAAACCAGGCCAATACCGCGGCGCCGCCGTCAATGAATTTACGGATGAACCAGAGGTAAATCTCGTCGACATAGTACTTGCGCTCAAACAACCTGTAAATGTACTTGTACCCGGGCACCTCCGAAAGCGGGTCGGCCGCGTTTTTCCGCTTGCCGTACACGGCCCAGGCAATCAGCATGCCGACTATCACTATGATGTTTGAAGCAACCGCAACCACTAAATCGAACCCGTGCTCCCCGCCGTGTCCGTGGCCCCAGGAGATATACGTGGAAAACCCGTTTTCCAGCCCGGGCCACCCCCAGAAACCGGCAAACACCGCAAACACGGCCAGGATCGACAGCGGAATCGTCATTGTCAGCGGTTCTTTTTTAAGGTGTCTGTCCGATTGCGCCCTGGCAGCCGGGTCTACCGCCTCCATAAGCGCGACCTGGCTCGGGCGCACGTTCCCGATGTCCGGCAGTTCATGATGACCATGATCGTGTCCGTGACTGACCGGGGACCATTCGGAGCGCGGTCCGAAGAAGACCGTGAAGATCAACCGGAAGGTATATATAGCCGTGAACAACGCGACAAGTGATCCGAGAATATAGAGGAACATATTCTCGCTCCTGGCCACCGCCAGGATCTCATCCTTGCTGAAGAATCCGGAGAACGGGAACAGCCCCACATTGGAAAGGCCGCCAAGGATCATCGTAATGGCGGTTATTTTCATGTACTTGTACAATCCGCCCATGCGCCAGATGTTCTCTTCGTGGAAGTACAAGTACATCACCGCGCCTGAACACAAGAACAGCAAGGCTTTAAAGAAGCAGTGCATAATGAGGTGGAAGACTCCGGCGGTAAACCCGCCAGCCAGGCCTAGAGCCATCATCATGTAGGCCAGGTGGCTGCACGTGGAGTAAGCGACAATCCGTTTCATACGGCTTTGCGCCATCGCCATCGTAGCCGCAAGGAAGGCGGTGATGCCGCCGATGTACGCTATCACCGTCATGGCCTGGTCGCTTGCGCTGAAGAGGCCGTAAATCCTGGCCACCATGTAAACGCCGGCGGCGACCATGGTCGCGGCGTGAATCAGCGCGCTGACCGGGGTCGGGCCTTCCATCGCGTCAGGGAGCCAGACGTGAAGCGGGAACTGCGCCGACTTGCCTATCGCTCCGCAGAACACCAGTACGGCGCAGACGCTCAGCGCGGCCGGCGGTATCCCGCCGGCTTCGATGACGCGCACCACATCATCGTAAGCAAAGGCACCTACATAATTAAAAAGCAACAGAATCCCGAGCAGGAAACCGAAGTCACCGAACCTGGTGACCACAAAAGCCTTCTTCGCCGCAGCAGCGGCGCTCGGCTTGAAATACCAGAAACCGATCAATAGGTAAGAACACAGGCCCACCATTTCCCAGAAGATGTAAATCATCAACAGGTTGTTCGCCAGGACGATGCCCAGCATCGAGAAAGTGAAGAGGGCCATAAAAGCGAAGAACTTCGAATACCCCGGGTCGTCCTCCATATAGGCCTGGGAATATATCTGGATCAGAGTGCTTACAACGGTAACCGCTGTCATCATCATTACCGCGAGAGGATCGACCATTATCCCAAAGTCTATCTGGACCTTGCCCACCGTAAGCCAGTGCCATACGTCCTGATACGCATGCATATGCGGGTCGGCCAGAACGTGGATCAACAAATAGATTGAGAGCACCGCGCTGGCTCCGATTCCGAATATGGTCACCAAACCGCTTAGTCTACGGTAGGGTAAGGTAACCAGACTGATTATCAGAAAGGACGCAAGTGGTAAGAACAAAACCAGCCAAGCTAGTTGCCACAATTCCATAGCATCTCTTCCGCCTTTCCTCCTTTTTCCTACCCGGCTAACCCTTCAGCCAGGTGAAGTCGTCGAGATTCACGGTATCCCGGTGACGGTTGAGCACGATCACTATCGCAAGGCCTACCGCCACTTCCGCAGCAGCCACGGCTATTGTGAAAATGACAAAAAGATGCCCCAACAGCGCCCCGGGATCCATGAACCGCGAAAAAGCCACAAAGTTCATATTAACCGCGTTCAGCATCAGCTCAATGCACATCAACACCACAATCACGTTCTTCTTGGTCAGGGCGCCGAACAACCCTATCACAAAAAGCAACGTGCTTATTCCGAAATAACATGGTAGCGTTATCATCAGGACTTGTGCACCTCCTCCAAGGCCACCATCACCGCGCCCACCAGGGCTACAAGCAAAAGCACCGCCGCGATCTCAAACGGAATCGCCAGCCGGCTCATCATGGCCTCACCCAGAAACCGCGTCAGGTCGGGAGGTAAGGCCGCGCCGGAAATCTTCCACGGGGTGTTGATACCTAACTGAATCAAAACACCTCCGAGTATACCTACTACCAGAAGGCTCAAAGCCACTTGGGTAAGATTCCCCGTAAACCGGTTGGTATCAACCATCCGGCCGCGGCGTGTAAGCATGATGGCAAAGGCTATCACAATGGCCACGGCACCGATGTAAATAAGAACCTGCATTACTGCCAGGAAATCCGCCTGAAGGCTGAAGTAAATCCCGGAAACGCCAAGGAAACAGACGACCATTGACACCGCTGCGTAAAAGATATTCCGAAAGAATACCACACCCAAACCCCCGCCTATGACCATGGCCGTCATGGCGGCAAAAGCTACATTGACCCATATTTGTGCATCCATTACCGGCTCACCTTCCCTTGGCCCTCTTCAGCCGTACTTCCTCCGGTCTTAGCCGGAGCCCCGGCATCTTTGGCCGTTTTTCCCCCTCCGGCGCCTGAACCGCCCGCGGGGCCGATAGAAGGCCCTTTGAAAAGCTCCATGCTCAGAAAGCCGCGCTCATAGGCCGCCAGATCGATCTGATCGGTCATTGTTATGGCGTCCTTGTTGCACGCGTCAACGCAGAAACCGCAGTACAAGCAATAATTCAGGTCCATCTCGTACCTGACCAGACGCATCTTTTTATCCTCGCCCCGCTCTCCCGTTACCGTAATCACCTTGTTGGGGCAAGAGGTCTGACATGATTTACAGGCGTTGCACCTGTCCGGGTGGAAGGCAAATCCGCCCCGGTACACAGGCGAAAATTTAACCTTTTTAAACGGGTACTCAATGGTGATCGGTTTTGTAAGTAAAACCCCCAGGGTTACCCGCAATCCTTTTAATGCTCCTATTCCATGCGCCATCTCATCACCCACCAATCCAACGAGCTATAATGCCGCTCTGAATGATAGCCACCTCACCGGCGCTTATGAAGATGTTGAGCAGCGACAGCGGGACCAGTATCTTCCACGCGAAGTCCATCATCTGGTCGATTCTGAACCGCAACCATGTACTACGCACCCACATCATACAGAACGTTACGGCCAATGCTTTGGCCATAAACCACACAAAGGGCCAGAGCCACGGCAAGAACGCGAATACCGGCCCCTGCCAGCCACCCAGGAACAGCGTGGTCGCCATCGCGGAAACTGCAAAGGTATTGGCGAACTCCGCCAAAAAGAACAGGCCCCAGCGCATACCGCTGTACTCGGTGTTATAGCCCGCGCCCAGCTCAGATTCACCTTCCGGAAGATCGAACGGAGTCTGGCCGGTCTCCGCGAGCCCGCAGAGGAAATAGATAACGAAACCGAGCGGTTGCAAGAATATAAACCACTTCGGTATAAAGCCCAACCACAATCCTTCCTGCGCTACCACAATCTGCTGGGTGCTAAGACTGCCGGCCAGCATGACCGATCCTAACAGCGCCAGCACCATCGGTATCTCGTAGCTGACCACCTGGGCGACCGATCGCATCCCGCCAACCAGGGAGTACTTGTTATAGGAACTGAAACCGCCCATAAGCAGCCCGAAGCTCGCCAGCGAACCGAAGGCCACGAAAAAGAGCACCCCTACCTCCAGGTCATTCAGGATCCAGGTTGGCGAGAGGGGCAGCACCATGAAAACCATCCCGGCGGAAAAGAAGGTCACATAAGGCGCAAGAAGAAATAAGAACTTGTCAACGTTAGCCGGAATAATGTCTTCTTTTTGCATCAGCTTAAGAGCATCGGCGGCGGTCTGCAGCAAACCGAACGGACCGGTGACGCGCGGCCCGAGCCGGCATTGCATGTGACCAATAACCTTCCGCAGCATCCAGACCAGCACCAGCGCCAGAGTAGCAATCAAAATACAGATCAATAGGCCCGCGCCAACCCGGTAAAGCGCTTCAGCCAACCAGTCAGGCACGAAACCCGTGAGCCATTCCACAACTGCCGGGTAAGCGTTTAAACCTTTTTCCGGCACACTTTTTCACCCCTTTACCACAGCTATAACGTTCTAAGAGTTAGCGGTCGACTTCGCCCATGACGGCGTCGTAACCGGCAAAAATGGCGATGAAGTCCGCGATTTTCCAGCCACGTATGACTTCCGGAAGAGACTGAAGATTTATAAAAAGCGGCGGACGCCACCGGAAGCGATAAGGATTGGTCCCACCGTCACTAACGAGATAACATCCCAGGTCTCCCTTGGGCGACTCGATATGTACGTATGCCTCGCCGGCCGGAGGTTTAAGCACCTTTGACACCTTTGCCTGAACGGGACCCGGACCGACCTCTTCGAGGTAATTGAGAGCCTGCTCGACAATCCGAAGGCTCTGCCACATTTCGAGAATGCGCAGCCAATAAAAATCCCAGGCGTCGCCGTTCTTCCCGAGCGGCACCTTGAAGTCGAAACGGCTGTAAAGCGAATACGGATCGTTTTTCCGCACGTCATAGTTGATGCCGGTTGAACGCAGTATTGGCCCCGTGATCGAGTACTTAATCGCCATCTCCTTGGTAAGATGCGCAACCTTCTTCAAGCGCATCTGGAAGATCTCGTTCCCGCTCAGAATGTTGTTATACTGCTCGATATGTCCCGGCATTTCCTTTAAAAACTTTTTCAAACGCGGCAAAAACTCGTCCGGCAGATCCCTCGCCACGCCGCCTATTCTAAAATAGGTTGTAAGCAAGCGCCCGCCGCAGACCATCTCGAAAAGGTCGTATATCGTTTCGCGCTCCCGCCACGCATAAAACATCGGCGTTAGTGCGCCACAGTCCATGCCCATACAGCCGATCGCCATGAGGTGACTGTGAATCCGACCTATTTCCGTCATGATCACCCGGATGATTTCCGCCCTTAATGGAACCTCGATTCCGGCAAGCTTTTCCACTGCCAGGACATATACGTGGTTGTTGTTCATCGCCGCAAGGTAATCCGTCCTATCGGTGTAAGGGGTTACCTGCGCCCAGGTGCGATTCTCCACTATCTTCTCCAGGCCGCGGTGGAGATAGCCGAGGACAGGTTTCAGATCGACGATCGTTTCCCCATCCAGCTCAACCACGGCGCGGAAAACCCCGTGCATCGACGGGTGCTGAGGCCCGAAATTCAGAATGAAGGTGCTCGGGGTGCCATTGCCGTTCCCTTCGCCCGTCGAAACCGGAGTTAACTGCAAGGAGCCCTGCGATAAATCAAGGTAAGTCGTATCAAACGGGTCGTTTTCCGGGGGCGCCTGGTTATACGCATCAAAATCCTTTCGAAACGGATGCCCCTGAAACCCTTCCCACATCATCATCCGGGTGAGATTCGGATGGCCGGTGAACCTTACCCCGAAATAATCGTAGACCTCCCGCTCCAGCCAGTTGGCTGCCGGATAAACGCCGGTGGCCGTCGCCACCTCCGGCTGGCCCCGGTCAAGAGGCGCCTTGACCACCATCATGTCTGGTTTTTCAAGGTTCATCAACCAGTAAACCACCGTTATCCGGTTGTCTTTGATATAATCGACCGCGGTGAGATCGTGAAGCTGGTGGAAGTCGTAGTCGTCTTTCAGCGTTCGAAGCAATTCCTCAACCTTTTCCGGAGCCGCTACCGCCTCGAGGACCCCGTCCTTGGAAAGGTCAAGGGTGACTCCTTCACCGAAGCGCCTTGACAACGCCGCTTTTTTCTTCTCTGCATCTTTCGTTTTCATACCCGTTTTCTCACCTGCCATGATTCCGTCATAATCTTCTCCCGCAGTCGCAGTAACCCCTCAAGCAAAGCCTCGGGCCGTGGCGGACACCCGGAAACATATATGTCCACCGGAAGAACCTCATCCACGCCCATGACCACGCTGTAGGAGTCGCGAAACGGCCCCCCGCTTATCGCGCAGGATCCCATCGCAAGCACATAACGGGGGGAAGACATCTGCTCGTACAGCCGCTTGACGCTCGGCGCCATCTTCTTGGTGAGCGTTCCGGCAACGATCATCAGGTCCGCCTGGCGGGGAGAGGGACGCAGGATTTCAAACCCAAACCGGGAAATATCGTAGCGCGCCATGCAGGTCGCAATCATCTCGATGGCACAGCAAGCGAGACCGAAGCCGAGCGGCCATAACGAGCTTTTGCGCGCCCAGTTGAATACCAGGTCCAGGGGGGCGACAAGAACGTTGCGCTCCATGGTCATCTTCTTTATTGCTGCCAGGTTTTCTTGGCGAATATGGTCCCGGATGTAGAAGACCGGACCCTCCGGCGCCTGAGAGGCACTCTTTTCCGTTACCTTTTCATCTACTTCCATTCGAGTGCTCCTTCCTTCCAGGCGTAACCCAAACCGACCAGCAGGATCAAGATAAAAATTACGGCCTCAATGTACGCAAAGAGACCCAACCGGTTAAGGGCCACCGCCCAAGGATAAAGAAAAATAGTCTCCACATCGAAGACTACGAATACCAGGGCGTACAGATAATAGGCCACGCGGAAGCGTACCCACGTCTCACCACGGGTCGGCACGCCGCACTCGTAGGGAGACTGTTTTAACGGGGTCTTTTTCGGCTTTGCCCGGATAACACAGGCCAAAGCCAGCATAAACATGGAAAAACCGATTACTATCAAAGGATAAATAGCCAGGGTTGCATAATCCTGATGCAAGTAATCTCCACCTCCAGGGAAAAGAATGCGCTTATGCCCTTGAGTTTCAGGCAAGGAGACGGTTCAACCTTAAGGTTATGAATCGCCCCTTTTGGCCATGATACCGGCTTTAAAGGACATACCGCCCCTTTTCCGTTTGTCCAAACGGGAGAACTTCGGTAGCTGTTGCTCCTGCCATAGGGTAGCACACCCTTTGGAGTGTGCTGCGCTTGACCCGTCTGCATATTCGGTGTCCCGGCGACGCTTACCACCTCCCTTTTTGCCGTGATTGCTTAAACTATACCTCCGAACCCGTGTTCATTATGAATGAAAAACGTATAGAAACCACTGTTTTTCTATACCGAACTTCCAACAGCGATTTTTATACTCAAGAAAATATGGCCTGCATAAGAGACTCAGCGCCTCGTCAACTAGGATCGAACCTTCACCAAAAGACCGTTCTATGAAAAAGCTTATGAGCCGGCGTTATGGACAAGAACCAATAAGGCATTGAACGGTTCAATCCGAACCGGAACGTCTTTCCCTATTCTTACAAAAATATTTTCACCTAATTTTAATACAAACCCAACCCGCTTTCAACATTTTGTTTGCGAGATGCAGCCTCACGGCTTAAACGGAACGTTTTAAAGCTTCATCACATAACAAAAAAGTTTAAGAAAACGGGCGTCCCAGCAGCCTTGACCCGTTCTTAGCCGCGTTGCCACCCGCTTGAACAAGTATTAAGTTTTTTCTATGTTGTATTAACAAAAATTTAACTTGCAATACCGGGAACAAAGGTAGATAATAATGGTTATGACCCCAGTCATAAAATGAATAAAGTCACGAGTTTTCGAGGGAGTCTCCCATGCCGCTTGCGAACAACGAGGAATGAAAATATAGGTTCGTAAGCCTGCTGCTTAGCCGCATTAGTGTAACACAAACGAAACGCCGTAAGAAGCGAGCAGAGCAAGGAAGATTGATAAGGACGGGCCGGAGCGTATTGAGAAGTGCGAAGTTAGAAATGGGAAGTGCGAGTTTTAAAGAAATCTCACTTCTAACCTCCCACATCTCACCTCTCAAATGCCAAGCTGACGTAGCTTTGCGAGGCTTATCGCGACGCCCAGCAGAAGAAGTGCCGTTTTCAGGGGAGGTGACTGTTCTGTTCAGGGAAAACCTAAGGGAAAGTCTTAGAGAAAGCCGTAAGAAAGAGCTGAAGGACGAAATCTATATGCAGGCCCTTAAAATGTTCAAGGACCGCGGTTACGAAAACGTTACCGTCGAAGAGATTACCACGGCCTGCGGTATCGCTAAGGGAACCTTTTACAACTACTTCCCAAGGAAGGAACATATCCTCCTCCACGTCGGCCAGGAGCAGATGGAACTGTTTAAGGCAAGCATCGCGCGCCATGCCAATGTGTCGGATTTTCGCGAACGCTTAAAGCTTATGTTTGAAGACTTAATTGCCCGGATTGACAAGGAACCTGACCTGCTGAAGATAACGATCGTGGAAATACTGCGTTCATCGCTCCTGGAGCAGGAACTGCAGTTGCTGGAGAACTTCAAGCTCTGCCTCACACCTCTTTTTGAAGACGCAATGGATCGCGGGCAGGTCTCCGCCCGCTGGAGCGCGTACCAGCTTTCCTCGGTGCTGGTGGGGATGTATTATCATACCTTATTCGCCTGGCTGTCCAAGCCGGATAAAGCCGATATGCTTTCGATATTCTACAGCCATTTTGATATGTTTTGGGATGGAGTCGAAATCAGGGAGGAGCAGAATCATGGTTAAAAAGGGTGTCGTACTCGCAATGGTAATTATCCTCGGCGCCGCACTGTGGGCGTTTATTGGCCGATCCGGCGGCGTTGAGAAACCTAAACCCGAGGAAGGTCCGGCCAAAGAAAAACCCGTCGCTGTTAAGACGGCCGTTGTTTCCCCAGGCAGCATACATCCCTCCCTGGACGTCAGCGGTTCGGTTGCCGGCGCGAAAGAGATTGCGCTCACCGCCGAAACGCAGGGCGCGATAGTATCTCTAGGGGCTCGGACGGGTGACCGCGTTAGAGCCGGTCAGGTTGTCGGTACCCTGGAAAGTGAAAACCAGGAACTTACCATAGCCAAGTCCCAGGAACAGTTGGCCTCGGCCAGGCTAAACCTCGAGAAAGCAAAGACAGCGTTCGGCAGGGTGGACGAACTTTACAAACAGGAAGCCGTATCCCAGGCGGAATACGAGGATGCCCTGTTTATGCTGCAAAGCGCGCAAGTGGCTTATAACGTCGCTTTATCGGACAACCAACTGGCTCGTAAAGCGTTGAGTGATACTAAAGTAGTCGCTCCGTTTTCGGGAAGCGTCGTGCAGTGTTCCGTGGAACTGGGGCAGACGGTCTTTCCGGGCCAAGAATTGATGACCGTGGTTGACGACTCCAGTCTCAAAGTCAAGGCGAATCTTAACGCCGGTCAACTGAAATTGGCTAAGCCGGGACAAAGCGGTATTTTTATCACCTCTACGCATAACGGTAAGGAGTTTTCCTGTACGGTAACCTCTATAGGCAGTAAAGCAGATCCCGATAATCTCACGTACCCGCTTGAATTGTCCCTCCCGGCGGGCTCCAGCTCCCAGCTGAAACCGGGAATGTTCGGTAACGTCAGACTCCGCACCGCAGAGATCACACGGAACATCATTCCGCGGGAAGCCGTGATTACTCTGGAAGAATCCGGACAAGCGGAGGTTTTCTGCGTTAAAAACGGGAAAGCGGTTAAAACCCGCATACAAACCGGTGAAGCCGATGACCGAAATATAGCCGTCGTGGACGGGCTGAAACCAGGGGACAGGGTTGTGACGTTCGGCCAAAGCCTTTTGCGGGACGGCACCGCCGTGACCGAGGGGGAATAAGAGCATGAAAATCACTGAACTCTCCCTTGGTCGCCCTTCGTTAATCACCGTAGTTTTTATCTCGCTTTTCATCCTCGGGCTTGTTTGCTACGGACGGATACCGGCTGACCTTTTGCCGAAAATGGAGATTCCGTACGTGCTCATATCGGTTCCATACCCCGGTGCAGGCCCGGAAGACGTCGAACGGAAGGTGACCAAACCGCTCGAGGACGCCATGTCTTCCCTGAACAACCTGGATGCCCTCTCCTCCTATTCCCAGGAAGGTTTGTCCACGGTGGTGATCGGGTTTAAGATGGATACCGATACCGACGTCGCGATCAACGAGGTGCAGCGCAAATACAACGCCACCGTCTACGAACTCCCCCCGGACGTTGAGCCGGGCACTATACAGCAGTTCAGCCTCAATGATATTCCCATAGTACAGATGTCCGTCAGCGGCAATCTACCCGAGGCGGAAATCTACAAATTGGTTAAAGACACGATTCAGCCCGAGTTCCAGCAAGTAAAGGGCGTCGGCAGGGTGATGCTGGTCGGCGGCAGGGAACGGGAAATACGCGTTGAGGCGCAGCCGGACCGCCTGGAAGCGTATAAGGTATCTCTTCTTCAACTGATGTCCGGCCTGCAGTCGGACAACAAAAACACTCCCGCCGGCAAAGTGGAACAGTACGGCGAAAAATTCGTCGTGCGGATAAAAACTCAAGTCGCGGACTTCAAGGAACTCGAGAACATCATAATAACAGAAAGGAAAGAAGGTCCGGTCTACGTTCGCGACGTGGCGCGGGTCAGCGATACATTTGCCGACACCCAAAGCATGGTCAGGCTTAACGGCTCGCCGGGCATAGGACTAATGGTGTTTAAGCGGTCCGACGCCAACACCATCGAAACGAGTGACAAGATCAGACAGAGCGTTACCGAAATAGAAAAAAGGTTCGGCGTGAATGTTACCCTGGCCTACGACTCTTCTGAGTTCATTAAAGAATCGCTGACGGGAATCCAGGAAGAACTGTTGATGGCCGTTCTGATCGTGGCCTTTGTCATCTTCCTTTTCCTTGGAAGCTGGCGGGGAGCACTGATAATCCTCATGACCATTCCCGTTTCACTTGTAAGCACTCTCATCTTCGTATACTCATTAGGTTTTTCATTGAACCTGATGAGCCTCCTCGGCGCGGCGCTGGTGGTCGGGATAATCGTCGACGACGCCATCGTGGTACTGGAAAACATCCACCGTCATATGGAGCAAGGGGAAAGCCCGCTGACGGCGGCGCTAAAAAGCAGTCGTGAGATAGGCATCGCGGTTGTAGGCATATCCCTGACCTTAATGGTGGTTTTTCTGCCCGTTGCGCTGGTGCCCGGTATCGCAGGGATGATCTTCAGAGAGTTCGGGCTGGTGGTCGCGTGCGCTACTTTCCTCTCCCTTGTGGTAGCCGTTACATTGATCCCATTACTCTCCTCCCGCCTGATTAAGGTGGAAAAAAACCGCGGGGTTTTCTGGCTTACCGAGGTTTTTGACAAATTTTTAAACAGATTGAGCAGGGATTACGAAAAAGGCATCGCGTGGGCGCTGCGACATAAAAAAGCCGTACTGTTGACGGCTACAGCAGCTCTTTTCGCCTCTTTGTCGATGATACCGCTGCACATGGTCGGAACGGAGTTTCTTCCCAAACTGGACAGGGGTGAATTCATACTCAAACTAACCACGCCGCCGGGCACAAGCATCAACCGGATGGACTCCCTGGTGCGGGGAATTGAGGACGAGGTAAGGACCATCCCCGAGGTAAAGGACGTATTCACCTCTGTTGGATACGGGTCTGGGCAAGCCGACTTGGGATCATCAAGCAACATAGCCGAACTACATGTGACCCTTAAAGAGCAGGGCGCCGAAAAAAGCACCCCCGTTAAACGCAAGGTCAAGGAGATCGCCGACCGGCGGGCCGGGCTTGAGTCAAGCATCGTCTTAACCTCAATGTTCGGCGGGGCGGAAGAAGGCGCCCTCCAGATAGAGATAAAGGGATACAACCTGAATAAGTTAAAACAGGTCACCGAGCAGGTTAGGGAGGTTGTAGCCTCCACCACCGGCGCAAAGGATATCCGCACCTCCATAGCAAGCGGCTTACCCGAGTACAACATCCGGGTCGACCGGGACACCGCCGCCGCGCACGGCATCCTTGTCGGGGATGTTATAAACACCGTAGGCCTGTACCTGACGGGCAATGTGGTAAGTAAATACAGCGACGGCGAAGACCAATACGACGTCCGCCTGATCGGTGACGAGAACACTCGAAACAACACCGCCGCTATTGCCGATTTGCCTCTTACCAACCATTCCGGGGAGATCATAAAATTGGGCCAGGTGGCACGGTTCAGCCAGCAATCAGGCCTGAAAAGCATCGAGCGCAGCGACCGGCAGAGGGTCTTTCGCGTAAGCGCAAACCTCGAAGGACGCCCGCTCGGCGACGTGGTCAACGACGTAAAGGCAAAACTGAGCAGTGAAAAGACTCCTCCGGATGTCAACATCTCATTCACCGGCGAGCAGCAGATGTTTGAAGAGTCCATGGCCGACCTCGGCACGGCCATGATGCTCAGCCTGATCTTTATTTACCTGATTATGGTGGCGATTTTTGAATCCTTCCTGCTGCCGCTGACCATATGGCTTTCGGTGCCTCTCGCCATGGTGGGCGCCATTTTCGCGCTCGCTCTTACGAGGAATACTTTGAACATCATCTCCATGGTCGGCCTGATCATGTTGATAGGTTTGGTAACTAAAAACGCCATCCTGCTTGTTGATTTCGCGAACACGGCGCGAAGGAGCGGCATGAGTGTCAAAGACGCATTGGTGCGGGCGGGGTCCGTCAGGTTGCGTCCGATTCTTATGACCACGACGGCGATGGTCATGGCCATGCTGCCTTTAGCGCTGGGCCTTTCCGCCGGTTCAGAAATAAGGCAGGGCATGTCGATAGCGCTGATCGGCGGGCTTGTGCTGTCTACGCTCCTAACGCTGTTCGTCGTTCCGGTAATCTACAGCATCCTGGAATCGGTCAAGGATATGGTTTTAGGCCGGCGTAACAAAGTGACGGCAGGAGTTTAAGGCCGGGGATAGCCGTAAAAAGAGTCTTTGCAAAACCTTTGCCGCCCGAGGCAAAGGTTTTTTTATGTTATTCTACTTGGAGGTTTACGGGTTACCGTCAGGAAGAGCTACGACTTTCACCAGTTCCGGCAGGATTTCACCGGCGTTGCCGCGCAGGATCACCGACGCCCGGTCGTCGCAGGGCGTAGGTTCGCGGTTGACGATAATCAGTTGCCCGGCCGACTCCACGAGCGAAGCCGCAGGGTAGACGGTGAGGCTTGAACCCACACTCAGAATGAAGTCGCATCCCTGACGCAATACGATAAGCGCACGATTGAAATCGGGAGCCATTGTCTCGCCGAAGAGCACCACATCGGGGCGGAGCAAGCCCCCGCAGACGCAGCGCGGCGGCAGCTTCCCTTTTTCCAGTGCTTCTTCGGCGACTGTAAAGGGAGCCGTCATCCGGCACGTGGAACAGACAACGTGCCGCAGGTGCCCGTGCACCTCCCAGACCGATTTAGACCCGGCTTTATGGTGCAAACCGTCGATGTTTTGGGTGATAACCCCACAAAGCCGGCCGAGCGCTTCAAGTTCCGCCAGCGCCCTGTGCGCGGGGTTAGGCTGCGCCTCACGGTAAGCCAGCCATTGAGGGAGAAAGACATTATAAAAGCGTACCGGCTCGCGATTTAAGGCGTCTCCGGTTGCCAGGGACATCATTTCGGGGTTTGACCACAACCCGGTACCGGGGCTGCGGAAATCCGGTATACCGCTTTCCGTGCTAACACCCGCGCCGGTGAACGCGTAAGCCCGAGAGGCTTCCCGTAATAGTTCCGCAGCTTTAATAATCTTCTCCCTGTCCCGAATCCCTAATCCACCCACCCGGTTCCCGTCACCTCTACAACCTTTTGTGCTTTACGGAGCTCTTCCGCCAGTGCCGCCGCCGTAACGCCTCCCGAGAGAATAAGTTCCGGCGCCAGCGCCGCCAGGGGCACCACTACGAAGGCGCGGTCGCCCAGCCGCGGGTGCGGCACCTCCAAACCGGGCTCGACGATATGCGCGTCTCCGTACAGCAGCAGATCGAGGTCTATCACACGCGGACCCCAACGCTCTTTCCGCACCCGGCCGAGTTCCTTCTCAACCTGCAGAAGAGAATTCAGCAAATCACGGGGGGCAAAAGTGGTGGTAACCTCCGCCACCGTGTTCAGGAATTCCGGCTGATTGGACATACCGACCGGCGCCGTGCGGTAAAGTGGGGCAACCCGTCTGACCTTTATCCCCTCGGTCCGGCCGAGCACCCTCATCGCATCACGAAGGTTCTTTGTGCAATCACCCAGGTTGCAGCCAACACCGATATAGGCCGTTATTCCTTCGGGCACTGTTGCGCTCTCCGGAATATCTCCACTCCCACACTCTCAAAACAGCCCGGGAGGGGCGCCCCCGGTTTCTCCACCCGAACGCATACCTCGTGCACTACGAACGATTTCAGGACGGACGCAGCTATTGACTCCGCAAGCGTCTCAAGCAGCCGCACAGACCTTCCGCACACCACTTCCTCGACCTTCCGGTACACGGTAAGGTAGTCTATGGTTTTATCCATGTCATCGGCGGCACCCGCCGGCGAGAGATCAAGGTACAGCGTCACGTCCACTAAAAACCGCTGCCCGACCTCTTGTTCCGCCTGGAGCACCCCATGGCGGGCGAAGAAGGCCATTCCTTTTAGAAAAATCTTATCCATAAGCAACAAGCCCCCGTTTAGAATTAAGAAACCAGAAGTCAGAATAGAGAAAGCCGGAACCAAAAATATTTCACCACAGAGGCACAGAGTTCACAGAGAATTGAGAAATATCAAGGCCAAATAAAATATTACCCCTATTTTAATTTTCCCCTCCGTGTGCTCTGTGTCTCTGTGGTTATTTTTATTGCCGTCTTGCGTATATCCTGGCGTTTAAGCGCCTAATCGTGACTCGCGACTTACACAAACAGGACGCAGAGACCACTAATAAGAAACATCTGGATAAAATTCTTGGCGTCTTGGCGGTTAATAAATTCGTGATTCGTAACTATGGTTTCAGCGTGTCAGTCATCCGGGCCACCCTGACCATTTCCTTAACGTCATGCACCCGCACGATATCCGCGCCTTTCATTATCCCGACCGATACCGATGCGGCTGTGCCCTCAAGACGTTCGTTCACCGGAAGATCAAGCGCATAACCGATAAACGATTTGCGCGATGTCCCTATAAGCACCGGGAAACCAAGTGAATTCAGTTCTTCGAGGCGCCGCATCACCTCGATGTTTTGCAACGGCGTCTTGGCGAACCCGATCCCGGGGTCGATGATGATATGTTCAGCCGGGATGCCCGCCGCCAAAGCATGGCTGATGCGCTCCTCGAAATAGGAAACAATATCGCCCATAAGGTCCTCATAATCCGTACCCTTCCGGTTGTGCATCATGACCACCGGCGCTTTCGCCGAGGCGGCCAGGGGCGCCATCTCCGGATCGGCAAGCGCCCATTGGTCGTTGATGATGTTTGCACCGGCGTCAAGGGCGGCCCGCGCAACGGCAGCCTTACACGTATCTATCGATACGGGCACGGGTACGAGGGGCGCAATGGTTTCCAGAACCGGAAGCACGCGCCGCAGTTCCTCCCGCACCTCCAAAGGAGTGTAACCCGGACGTGTCGACTCCCCCCCGACGTCAAGGATGTCAACCCCCGCGTCGACCATTTCAAGCGCCCTGGCTTTCGCCCCCTCTATTGAATTATAGCGTCCGCCGTCGGAAAAAGAGTCGGGGGTGATGTTCAGAATCCCCATCACCAACGTACGCTCGCCGATCACAAGCTCGCGGCCCCTGCAGTCAAGACGGTACGCATCACGGCCTTCAACGCTGTGAAGTGCTTTCCGGATCTTGTCGCCGAGACCGGCAAGTCCGAAAGGCTGCATCCGGAGTCTGGCCAAGACCTCCTCGTACTGGCGAAGGGTCCCCATCAGCAATACGTCTGACACGGGCACCGAGTGGGTTATTACACCCCGTGAAACCGCCGCTTCCCCGCCCTTTGCCAGCATCTCCTGTTTCAAGATGTTCGCCTGCACCGGTTTCAATCCGGATATGCTAAGGACACGGAAAACGGCCTTGGGCGCCATTATCCGGCACCCTGTTTCATCCGCCCCCACCGCCGCCATCGCGCGCATCGCCTCGGCGCGGTTTGTCAGATTTACTACACGTACTTTAAACACTGTTATCCCTCCTTGGAGACTGCTGCAAAACTACGCCTAGCTACTTTAGAAGTAGACTCCGGAAGTCGGAAGTCAAAAAACTCAAGGAATTTCTATAAAGATTCTTTCCTCTGACATCTTGCATACGATATCCGTTTTCAGTCTCGGAACCCTTATTCAGTTTGACTGCCGAAAGACGTTGGATTGTCTTTCTACGGTAAGGTTTAGCGCTGAAATGCCGGAGGTTGTTCTTCTTAACCCTGTGCTATACCTCCAAGTATTATTTCCCAGCTTGAAAGTGTCAAGAGCAATCAGTCCCGGCAACCGCCATGTTTCAGAAGTCGGACGCGGGATGTCTGAAGTCAGATTTATGAAAAAAACTCGTGTTTCTAACGGCATATGGTTATAATGCGTTCTCGGCGGTATTGACCTGATGAAAAAAAAACCCGGGGGAAATACCTCCCGGGTTTTATAGTCACACTAATTTAAAATTACGAATATATGCTTTTGCTGTTAACCTTCTGCATTTTCCCTAATTTCTCATCAAACAGGCGCGGAAGGTGTTCAAATCCGGCGTTATCGTAATCCTCGATCTTACCGTCATCAACAAGCTTAGCCAGTTTGGGGTCGATGGGCAGGGTCCCCACCAATTCCAGTCCGGTCTCTTCCGCCACCGCTTTACCCCGCGGCTCACCGAAAACGTGGATCCTTTCGCCGCACTTGGGGCATGTAACGTACGCCATATTCTCGATGATGCCGAGAATCGGGATTTTCATGATCTCGGCCATCCTGATCGCCTTGCGCACCACCATTACCGCAAGTTCCTGCGGGGCCGAAACGACGATCATCCCGCTGAGCGGAAGCGACTGCATCACCGTAAGCGGCACATCCCCCGTGCCGGGCGGCAGGTCCACAAACAGGTAATCGAGTTCGCCCCAGGCGACGTCTGTCCAAAACTGTTTAATCGCGCCGCTGATAACCGGACCGCGCCATATTACCGGCTCGTCCTCTTTCTCGAGAAGCAGGTTCATCGACATTACGCGGATGCCGAAATACTCCGTCCGCGGCGGTACCACGGCGACCTCGTTCCCTTCGGGATGGCCTCTCAGCCCGAACATTTTTGGGATGCTCGGCCCGGTCAGGTCGGCGTCAAGTATCCCTACCCGATACCCATCCCGGCTGAAGGTCTTGGCTAACAGTGACGTTACGGAGGACTTACCCACGCCTCCTTTACCGCTCGCTATCGCAACCACCCTTTTAACATTGGAAAGTTCATTCTGCGCCAAAAAACCAGGGTTCTCGACGCTGTCATAAGATTCCTTTTCCCCGCAAGTTGAACAAGCACTTCCGGCCATTTCACACTCTTTCTTTTCATCGGCACCCAAAGAAATCACCCCAACCAATCTAGTTTTGTATTTTAAGAATCGTCACTTCCGTATCGACACCCTTGCCCGCCCATCCTGCCCGGAGGTGCGGTAACATCTTCAATTTCCCTGCCGCCGCATTTCGGGCATTCAGCCGCTTGCGGGTTGCCGCGCGGTTCTTCCCATTCGTTATTGCATCCGGCACACTGCAACCTCCGGGTTACCAACTGGAAATGGCCGCCTTCAACCCGAATGGCCTTCCCTTTCACCAACGCCTCCGCAATTTTCATCCGGGCTCCGGTAAGCATCCGCTGAAAGGTCGGGCGCGAAATCCCCATCCTGTCGGCACACTCTTCCTGTTCCAGCCCTTTAAGGTCCTTGAGCCTTAATGCCTCTATCTCCTCCACACCAAGGCCGACTTCCTCAAGGTTGCAAAGAGGAATCCCTGCAGGCTTAAAAAAAGTGCAGTGGGGCATAAATTCAACCCGTCGACATTTTGGCGGCCTTCCCAAAAGCAAGCCCCCCGTTCTAAAAAAGGACGCGTATGTAATTATACCTGCTGTGGTAGAACCGTTCAAGCTTCATAAATAAAAAAAGGGAGGAATTTAACTCCTCCCTCATTTTCTAACAGTAAAAACAAATAACCTTCCTCAGGCGGTTGCGTTTAAAACAACCCGACGGTGCGCCCGTTTTCGTCGATATCGACCTTAAAGGCCGCCGGCTGTGAAGGCAGTCCGGGCATCGTCCTCATGGCGCCCGCCAGCGGGTAAAGGAATCCCGCACCCACCGACGCCCGGATGTCGCGTATCGGGAATGTGTAACCCCCGGGGACGTTTTTCTTTGTCGGATCGTGCGATATGGACAGATGGGTCTTGGCCATGCAGATCGGCAACTTGCCCCAGCCCTGGGCTTCAAACTGCTGGATCTTCTTCTCCGCGAGAGGTTCGTACCGCACACCCGCCGCGTTATATACCTTTTCAGCCATAATCGCGATCTTTTCCTTGATACTGATGTCGTCCGGGTAGAGGAAACGAAAGTCCTTGGGCTTGTCGCACGCCTCTACCACGGCCTTGGCCAGGTCGGTTGCTCCCGCGCCGCCGTCGGACCAAACCGTTATCGGATACGCCCCTTCAGCTCCCGCTTCGAGAGCCTTTACCCGCACCGCTTCAACCTCGGCGTCGGTATCGGCCACAAACCTGTTTATGGACACCACCACCGGCACGCCGTAAGACTTCGCGATTTTAATCATATGGGCCAGATTCTCGCATCCCTTCTCAACCGCGGGGACGTTTTCCTTAAGGATTTCCTCCGGCATCGGCTTACCGGCCACCACGTTGCCGACACCGCCGTGCATCTTCAGCGCCCGGATGGTGCTGGTGATAACCACGCAGTCCGGAGTGAGCCCGGATTGGCGGCATTTGATGTCCATGAATTTTTGCATTCCGAGGTCCGCGCCGAAACCGCTCTCGGTCACAACGTAGTCCGAAAGCTTGAGACCGATCATATCCGCAAGAACGGAACACTGGCCGTGGGCGATGTTCGCGAACGGCCCGGCGTGTAGGATACACGCCTGCCCTTCCAGCGTCTGCATCAGGTTCGGCTTGATCGCTTCTTTCATGATTACAGTCATCGCCCCGGCAGCCCTAAGGTCTTCCGCCGTAACCGGCTTGCCGTCGTAGGTGTAACCGACCATCATACGCGCAAAACGCCGCCGCATATCCCTGAGGCCCGTTGTCAGCGCAAGAATAGCCATCACCTCCGAGGCAACAGTGATATCGAAACCGCTCTCCCGGGGGTAACCGTTCTCCCTGCCGCCAAGCCCGAGCACGATATTGCGGAGCACCCTGTCGTTGACGTCCACCACACGCTGCAGCATAATGGTAAGAGGGTCGATGTTAAGCGGGTTCTTCAGTAGGATGGAAGCGTCCATCATCGCCGCCAGAAGGTTGTGGGCCTGGCCGACGGCGTGAATATCACCGGTAAAATGGATATTAAGGTCTTCCATCGGAACGACCTGGGAGTAACCCCCTCCCGCCGCACCGCCTTTGATCCCGAAAACCGGTCCCATCGAAGGCTGGCGGAGTGTACAAATAACATTTTTGCCGAGCTTTCCGAGGCCCTGCGTGAGGCCGACCGTAGTGACGGTCTTTCCTTCACCCAGGGGGGTAGGGGTGATAGCGGTAACATCGATGTACTTTCCGTTGGGGCGGTCGCGGAATTTCTCCAGGACTTCAAGGTTGATCTTGGCTTTATACTTGCCGTAATACTCAAAGTCGTCCTCATCAAGACCAATAGATGCCGCTATGTCCCTAATCGGTTTCATCTTATGGGCTTGGGCAATTTCAAGATCGCTGGGAACAACACGCATTGACTCTCCCATCCCTTCCAAAAAATATTAGCCACGACGGCTTTTAGTTTGTCTAGTATAGCATTTTTTCAAAATGGTTTCCAAACCAGCCGGGTTTTAATCGCCATAAAACTAAGGTAAGTTGCTTAAAAAGGGCTGTGGCCGGTAACGGGGAGGTGAGAGGCGGGAGGTTAGAGGTGGGAAATGAGAGGAAATAAGACCCGCCACAGAGGCACAGAGCGCACAGAGATGGAACCAAACAGGATAACAGACAAAATCTTAGTATCTATATACAGGATCAGAATCCAATTATCAGCTTTTCGTTCTCAGAAATTTTAAGCAGGTTTATATCTCGACAAACCCGTCTCTATTCTCGATTCTGGTTACTGACTCCTGAATTCGGACCTAAAAAGAATGCCTGAGTAATACAACTTTATTTTCTCCGTGTCCTCTGTGTCTCTGTGGTAAAATATTTGTTTCCGGTTCTTTATTCGTAAATCCATTCGTCAAGCGTCAGTCTGTAAGGGACGATCTCCTCCTCCTTGAAGAAGATCCCGATCTCCCGCAGGGCGCTTTCGGTAGAATCCGAGCCGTGGACGACGTTACGGCCGATGTCAATCCCGTACGTTCCGCGAATGGTCCCGGGAAGCGCCTTTTGAGGATCCGTGGCCCCCAGCATATCCCGCGCGGCGGCCACTATGTTTTTACCTTCCCAGACCATCGCCGCCACCGGACCTGAAGTGATAAAGTCCACAAGACTTTTGAAAAAGGCTTTCTCCCGGTGCTCGCCGTAATGCGTTTCGGCAAGTCCCACCGGTATTAAAAGCATTTTTAACCCGACAAGCTTATAACCGCGCCTTTCAAACCGGCGGATTATCTCGCCGGTCAAACCGCGTTGAACCCCATCAGGTTTTACCATGACAAAGGTACGCTCCAAGACTTCCCCCTCCTAACGACAAGCCGGAACCAAAATATTTCACTGCAGAGGTACAAAGTTCACAGGGAATAGTAAATATCAAGACTAAATAATAAAAATCAATACCCATATTTCTGTATTTTCCCCGCCGTGTGCCCTGTGTCTCTGTGGTTACCCAGCACCCAACGGCACGTTAAAACTACTTTGTAACGTTGTACACAATGCGAACTTAGAACGCCACGTCTCAAGATTAACAAGTTGAGTGCTGGGCTTGCAGATTTTCGCGTCAAAGGCCCAAATAAAAAAACAACCGGGCCCGCGAAAAACGAGCCCGATTCTTTTCTACAGTCGCTTAAAGGTTATTACCGGTTCCGGTTTAGCCACCGGTAACGGGCGTTTTGACTCCTTGTTGAAGGAAACCGCAGGTGCAGGGGTCTGCTCGCCGGGAGACACCTGCCGCGGCGTCCCCATTAATTCGCCGAACTCTTCCGCCTCAATCGTTTCCTTTTCGAAGAGCCGTTTGGCCACCTGTTCGAGTGAATTTAAGTTGGCGGTTAGAATCTCACGCGCCCGGTTATAACATTCGTCAATCACCCGCCGCACCTCCCGGTCGATGGCGTAGGCCACCTCCTCGCTGTAATTCCGGTCGCGCGCGATGTCGCGCCCCAGAAACGGCGTATCCTGCTTATGCCCGAAGGTCAGCGGTCCCAGCTCCTCGCTCATCCCGTATTCCATTATCATCCGACGGGCCACCTCGGTCGCCCGTTCAAGATCGTTCTGGGCGCCTGTGCTTATTTCCTTAAGCATGAGATCCTCGGCAACCCGCCCGCCAAGGAGCATCGTTATCTGATCCAGCAACTGCGACCGGGTCATATAATACCGGTCTTCCTTCGGCAGCAGAAGGGTATACCCTCCCGTACGCCCCCGCGGGATGATCGAAATCTTATGCACCGGGTCACAGTACGGCAGAAGGTAGCCGACAATAGCGTGGCCGGCCTCGTGATAGGAAACCAGCCATTTTTCCCTTTCGCTGATGACGCGGGACTTCTTCTCCGGTCCGGCGATCACGCGTTCCGCGGCCCGCTCCATATCAGCCATTTGAATCTTTTTCCTGTCCTGACGCGCCGCCAGGAGAGCGGCCTCGTTGACCACATTGGACAGGTCGGCGCCGCTGAAACCGGGGGTGCGCCGCGCCACAACGTCAAGGTCGACATCCTCCCCTATAGGCTTCCCGCGCACGTGTACATTGAGTATCGCCCTTCGTCCGTTGATATCAGGCATGTCGACGACCACCTGACGGTCAAACCGCCCGGGGCGCAAAAGCGCCGGGTCGAGGATATCCGGCCGGTTGGTGGCCGCGACGACGATTATCCCGTCATTGGGATTGAAACCGTCCATTTCCACCAGAAGCTGGTTAAGCGTTTGTTCCCGTTCGTCATGGCCCCCGCCCAGGCCGGCGCCCCTCTGCCGCCCCACGGCGTCGATCTCGTCTATAAACACGATGCAGGGCGCGTTTTTCTTGGCCTGTTCAAAAAGGTCACGCACCCGGGCCGCACCCACACCGACGAACATCTCCACAAAATCAGAACCGCTGATGCTGAAGAAAGGAACGCCCGCCTCACCGGCCACCGCCCGGGCCAGGAGTGTTTTGCCCGTGCCCGGCGCGCCGAAAAGAAGCACGCCCCGCGGGATACGGGCTCCCACCTCGCTGAACTTCCGGGGGTTCTTAAGGAATTCCACAACCTCCTCAAGCTCTTCCTTGACCTCATCGATACCGGCCACATCTGCAAAAGTAATTTTTTTTCGCTCGTCGGAATGGAGACGCGCGCGACTTTTGCCGAACGACATAACCCGGCTGCCCCCGCCCTGCGTCTGTTGGATCATGAAAAAGAACAGACCCACAACAATCAGCACCGGCAAGAAAGCCGCAAGAAGGTTCGTCCACCACGCGGGTTGCGGGGGCGGTTGCCATTCCATCCGAACCCGTTTTTCCCGCAGCACGGTAATCAGCTTGTCGTCGAGAATCGGGCCCTTGGTTTCAAACTTGGTATTGTCGCGTTTGGTCCCGGTTATGAAATTGGTACTGTTTTCCGTACGGACAATCACACTGCCGATCTCGCCCTTATCCAGTTCCTGCAGGAACTGGTCGTACGGGATGGTTTTGATGTCGTTATTACGCGCCGGGGCATACCTGATCAACATTACAATAACCAGGACAATGAGCAGGTAAATACCCAAGTTTTTAAGAAGGCGCTGCAAAAAACTCTCCTCCTGTTATTTACTTATACCCGAAAAGAATCTAATCAATAAATTATATCACGTTACGTCCCTTTATAAAAGTCGTAGAACCCTTTATATTACTCTTTTCGAACGCAAGGAAGCAAAAATCAATAGACTATCCCCGGGTAAAGAACCCGATTAACAATTGATTCGCCTGTAACTCCGTTTTCCCTTCCTTCATGCAGGCAAGCTGAGATAAAAGTCTCCGATTTAATCGGGGACAATCCGTTACAGGCATGGTAAGACCGAAATTCGTCCTTTTTCGTCCATCCCTATCGCTGCCCGAAGGGGAACGGTTCTCCCGTCAAATAAATCAGACGCAAGTGAAGAAAACGCGTTGTCTCCGGCGTCACCGCCGCCCGCGCACTCACCCGTACCCCGCCGATCCATACTATGCCGGAGGCATCTATGACCAAAGGGATTTCGTCACGGTAGCAGCGGGGAATTTTTTGGGCGATAAAGAAATTCTTTAACTTAATCGGCGTCCGAAACCCAAACGGATGAAAAACGTCGCCGGGCTGGCGACGGCGCGCAAACAGCGGGGGTTCCAATCGATCAAGGTCCATGAGCACCTCGTTGGGAGACAGACCGGAAGGGTCGGAACCCTGGGTTTTTACCCGTGCTTCAAGCGTCGCATTAAGCTCTGGGATAGGGGTTGCGCCCGGTAAGCTCACGGACCGGCAGTAATCGGGAATCTCGCGCCTTTTCCCGCGGATCATGGAAAGCGTTTTGTAAGACCGCGCTACCCTGAGGCCGCGCGGAAGAACGACCTCCCGACCGGCATCAGAATGGAGAAGGTCCAGGATTTTTTCCGTATGTGGAAAATCAAGTTCGCCAATACCTCCCGAGAGGGTTTTATAGGCGGAACGGACCACCCGCCGGGCCAATGCGACCGGAAGCGCAGCAAGCGCGGCCGCGTCTAAATCAATACCCTCTTCCGAAACGGAGGTTATCCCGTCGTAAAACTTCGATGTTTCATCCGCAATGAACCTTTCTTCCTCGCGGGCTATATCCGCCAGACGACCGAGAGCCTCAACCACTGCCGGGTTATAACCGTGTTCAAGGATCGGGATAAGTCCGTGGCGGATACGGTTTCGAAGGTATTCGGTACTGAGGTTCGACGTGTCAGCACAGGTTTTGAGTCCTCGAAAAACGCAGTAGGATTCCACCGCCGCCCTTCGAACTTCAATCAGGGGTCTGACAAACGGTCCCCGTACAGGAGGAATGCCCTTTAACCCGGTTAATCCCGCGCCCCTTATTATGTTGAGGAGCACCGTTTCCGCCTGGTCGTCGGCCTGATGCCCGAGCGCCATCCGCACCGCCCCGACCCTGTCGAGCACCGAATGAAAAAACCTGTACCGCACTTCCCGCGCGGCAACCTCCGTCGAGAGCCGGTGTTCCTTGGCGTAAGACCGGACATCTGCTTCCTGCGTGACCGCCTTCAGCCCGTAAGAGGCGGCGAGTCCCATTACGAATTCCGCTTCCCGCGGGGCTTCCGCCCTGAGACGGTGGTTAAGGTGGGCGACGTATAACCGAAGCCGGAGGTCATCCTTGGCCCGCCATAATAAGTCAAGAAGCGCGACCGAATCAGGCCCTCCCGAAACACCAACCGCCACCACGTCCCCCGGGCGAAACATCCCGAAGCGCTTAATGGTTTCCTGCACCTGTGGAAGGATGTCCAATTAAACCACCCGGATTAAACTTCCACGCGTCCCGCCGTTTCCCTCCTTTACCAAATTATTGACAAGGACTGACGGTATTGAACGGACATTCTGATTACGACGATGGCCGCTTACCCAAAAAACCTTGTGACGGCATCCCCGAGCGGGGATAGAAAGGTAGCAGACCGGCTGACAAGTTAGCATAACGCGACGATAAACGTCACCCAGCTTTGTCAACCGGGCAAACCCGAATGCTCACGTACCTTCATGTACACTCCGCTTCGGATCTGCCCGGTTTTCGCACCGAGCTTGTTTCTCCCCGCGTTACGGACTAGTACTTGTCCGCAGACCTGCTTCCCACAAGGCAGGGCCCGCAAACCTACATTCTTAAAATGCAGTTTCCTATACGCTCAAGTTATGTGTCATAATAATGGCTGAAAAAGATATGCCCAATATTGGTGATAAAGCCGATAATAATGCTTTATTGTCCTTGAAGGGAGGGACTGTAGTCTGACGAAACCTCTAACCCCAAAGCGCAGCAGGTTTGGTTACGAAATGGCGGCGTGCATTTTAATCGCCATTATGGTGTTGTTCCTCGGATGGGTTTTAAGCCGGTTGGGACACAACCCGCATGAATATTTAGACATTCCGCAGGTCGTGGAAAACATGGACGCAAACCGAAACAGCATTCCTGACGCCCTGGATTTCGTAAAAGGGGCGCGCCGTGAGGTTCAGAACCACACACAATACGACGCAGCCTATTATTCAGGAGGATACCCCCCGGAGGGGCGGGGCGCCTGTTCCGACGTCATTTGGCGAGCTTTTAGGGAGGCCGGTTACGACCTGAAGGGAATGGTGGACGAGGATATCAGGAAGACACCCGCCGCTTACGGGAGAACGGGGGTGCTTCCGGACCCGAATATCGATTTCCGCCGTGTAACCAACCTTGTAGTCTTTTTTGAACGGCACGGGCGCGAGCTTACCAACAAGGTTATCCCGGGCGATAAAGACAACCTTATTGAGTGGCAGCCGGGTGATATCGTGGTCTTCGGTCCTCCCTGGGAGCACATCGGGATAATATCAGACCGGCGCCGTCCCGACGGTGTACCTTTCGTCCTCAATAACGCCGCCCCCGTAGCAAGTGAAGACGATTATCTCTTGCGCTGGCCGAGCAGGGTCACGCATCATTTCCGGTATTCCAAATACAGTCGCGAGCCCGAGGCAAAAGATGAAATCCAAGTCGAATATCGAAGGTCTTAAGTCCTGTTTCTCACTTCCAACCTCTCACTTCCCCCTTCCCAGGAGGTGGGCTTGCCTTACAGAGGTCCAAAAGCGAACCTTTTGCTCTTGATTCAGCCTCGTTCCGCCTCCATTACCCTGGCCACAACAACCGTGGCGTCGTCCGGCAGCACCCCTCCGGAAACCAACCTAGCCCGGTTTAGAATGAAAGACCCCATTTTTCGGGGGTCGCCGTCAACGGCCTCCTGAAGGCAGTCAAGGAACCATTCTTCCTCTCTTCCTTCGTTATGTTTAAAATCAAACAAACCGTCGGTAACCAGGAGCAGAACGTCGCCGGTTCTCATTTCCTTCTCCACTACCACCACCTCGATCGGATTTACAATACCGACCGGTAACGAAGGAGCGCGAACAATCTCCACGGTTCCGTCCCGCCGGTAAATAAAACCGGGCGCGGCGCCGATCTTTACCCACTGCAACCTTCCGTTGTAAAGGTCGATCACCGCCAGGTCGACCGTTGCATAGCTCTCCCCGGGTGAGTGCAAAAGAAGCAGGGAGTTCACCGTTTTTACGGCCAGTTCTTCGCCAAATCCGGCCCTTAGAAGTAATTCGAGCAGCGAAACCGCGGTGGTGCTTTCCGCCGCCGCGTCAGCGCCGGAACCCATCCCGTCGCTCAGTACCAGGACATAACGCCCTCCCGGTACCTGGATGCACGAGTAACTGTCCCCCGACATCCCGCCTTCTTTCCCCGCTGTGGCCATTCCAACCGCCAGGCGGTAGCGCAGTGCGGGGTAAAGGGTGAACCAGCACTTCTCTTCGCCCTCCCGCAGCGGGCAAGCGGTGTGCGCCACGGAATACGTCTGCCGCGTGATTCCTGAGATGACCGGGGCGACTACGCGCTGGCAGTAAAGATTTCCGGCACAGGCGCATGTGGAGACTTTAACCTCGATTCTTCCGTCTTCACGCAGCGATACCTGCAGGTGATCGATTTTTAGTTTTCCGTTTCGGACCATCTCCCAAAGCTCGGCTTCAATAGCCGCAACCCGGGAAAAACCATCCCCGAGTTCTTCGTAAAAGTCCTTCAGTACCTGAGCGATACCGTGCAACTGCTCGGCGACCACCGCCCGGCTTTCCACAATCCTCCGGTACCAGTACCTGTTCAATCGGAACGTTTCATAAAGGAGACCGACGGTAAGCGTCAGCTCCTTAAGCTTCACACAGCGCTTTTCAAGGTATTCCGGCAAGTCGCCGGGCTGCAGCCGGCCTTTTCCCTCAAGCAGGGAGACCGCTTCCTGCAAAATAGCCACGGTCTGTTTTTCCTCCCACTGCCAGCAGGTGCGGTTAAGCGGACAGTTGCCGCAAACCCGGTCCTTTACTTCTTTCAAAAGTTCGACGGTCCGGTTTTCTCCCGTTTGTTTTACCGCACCCGCCGCATGAAAGGTGGCCGCAAGTTCGTCCAGCACCTGGGCCCAACCGCTAAGACGCCCCAGCACCAGTTCCTCATACACCTTCTTCTCCGTGGCGGTGCCGGTGACGCCGGAAATTGAAGACCTGAAGCCTGCGTACCATCTTACGGGGATAACGAGATAGGCCAATGTGGCGACCCCAGTCTCCGCGACGATCCGTGACAGGTTGTGGAGGTCTTTGATATACAAAGCGAGAAGCACATTGCCCAGCGCAAAACCCACCACAACGCCTGCTTTACCAAAGCCGCGGAAACAACCGCCAAGGAAGCCCGCGAAGGCATAATTGGAAACGGCCTGCGGCGCCACAGTGTAGGCCAAACCGGGAATCACCCCCAGTATCGCCCCCGCCGCCGCTCCCGCTCCACCCCCGGCGGTAGCCGCCGCAAGCAGGAGACAAAGTCTCGTCAGCACGCCCTTCAGGGAAACCAGCCCCACCGCGAGCTCACCGGTTCCCGCTATGACCCCTGCAACCATCGCCAAAAGACAAAAGATTTCCTCGACGGTTAACTGCAAACCGCGCTTTTGACGCCAGGCGGCAAGCCCCCGGCTGAAAACGTATACCAGAACGCCGGCAAAAGCGGCTTCAAAAAAAATACTTACATATTCGTACGAGTTTGGATTCTGAAAGGCCAGAAAGCCGGTTTTTGTCACCACAATGGTGACGGCCACCAATCCCGGAGCGCCCAGAGGTTTTTCCAGAAAATCGCGCGGTGATATGCGTATCAGGAAGAGGGCGGTGAGAGTGGCGGCAGCGGCACTGACGGCCGCGACCCCTTTCAGCAGCAAGACCTGCCCCAGCAGCACACCGGCCCAGACGGGCCAGACCCGACCGCCGTAAGTGAGCGTGGCGGCGACTGCAAAAGCGGGACCGAAAGGGGTCAGTTGCCCGAGTAATACCGCCCGCCCGAGGAAGAAACCGGCTATATACAAAGCCGCCCCGCGGCTTTGATCCTTTAGCGCACGATAGAAAGAGGTGTTCTTACGGTGCCGGTCTTTCGATGAAAGACCCTTAACTCCATCCTCCCGTCGTATGGCCTGGAGCCCTCGACCCTTCGCCCTCGTTTGACGCCGGTAAGGGTAAGTATCCGCTCGTTCCAGCACCTTGACACCCCCGTTGGCAAATGTTACCTCAACTATAACCAACGAGGGCGGTGATTCATGTCGTTTTTAACATTTGCCGGCTAATTTTCTTTCGACACCGCCTGCCGTGTTGAAGGCAACTCCATAAAGGATGTCGTTCTCGCTCACCGTAATCCCGGGAGCGCCGGTGAGGTCGAACAGCGCTGTCAGAATTCCCGCACCGGCAACGATAATATCCGCCCTCTCCGGTTGCAGGCCGGGCACCTTCTTTCGATCGGACAGGGAAAGCCCGGCAAGTTTACCGGTCAGCGCGGCTACTTCTTCAGGCTCCAACAGGTATCCATGGATTTTTGCCGGGTCGTAGGATGCGATACCTTGACTGATGGCCGCCAGCGTGGTAATTGTTCCACCGGTACCGATGATACGGCGCCCACTTAAGAAGCGATGAAAAGGCCCCAGCAGGGCCTCCGCCTTGGCCGGTCCCCCTCCTTCCTCCGTAAGCCGGACCGCTCCGAGAGGAAGGCTGTGTAATATAATACGTCCCTTCTCGATCCAGATAAGCTCGGTGCTCCCGCCGCCGATATCAACGACCGCCGTCTTTTCGCGGTCTACCTCCAGGCCGGTCACAACACCGGCGAAAGTGTAAAAAGCCTCCTCATCCCCGGAGAGCACGCGTACCTCCAACCCGGTTGTCTGGCGTACGAGCGCAAGGAACTCCTCCCGGTTACGCGCCCCACGCACCGCCGAAGTAGCCACAGCCGTTATTACCTGCGCTCCCATGCTTTGGGCGCGCCGCCAAAACTCCGCCACCGCCGCTGCCGTTCTGGCCATCGCCTGTTCCGTTAAAAGCCCGGAAGCGATGCCTTCGCCGAGCCTGGTGGTTTTAAGTGCCGTTTCCACCCGCATGACCTTCAACTCAGGACCGACCTCGGCCAAAAGATACCGAGCGGAGTTGGTACCGATATCAATTGCCCCTACAAGCACCTAAAACACCCCCAAACAACATACGTAGGCTTCGAGGTTCACGTAAAAACGCCCCGCCCCTTGACCACACGATTTCTTCCTTGTAAGATAAATGCTGTATTTTGAATTAGTTTTATTGGGGTTATGGAAGAAGTCTTATAATTCTTTTATGGGAACTCCGTATTAGATTTCTATAATAAAACCCCGTCAGGAGGGTAAAGAAGTGAAACTACGTCTCGGCCTCCCGAAAGGCAGCCTGCAGGAAGCCACCTTTCAACTGTTTAATCGTGCAGGGTTCAACATTACCACCAGCGGGCGTTCCTATTACCCTTATGTTGACGATCCCGAGCTCGAGATCATCCTTATGCGCGCCCAGGAGATCCCCCGATATGTTTCGGAAGGAGTGCTCGATGCGGGATTGAGCGGCTATGACTGGATTCAGGAGAATGAAGCCCAGGTCGTAGAAGTCGCCGAACTCACCTACGCCAAGCAGTCCAACCGTCCGGTACGCCTGGTACTGGCGGTTGCACAGGACAGTAGCATTCAAAAGATTAATGACCTCCAGGGAAAGCGGATTTCAACCGAATTTGTCCGCCTTACCCAACGCTTCCTTGAAGCCCACGGGACAACCGCGAGTATCGAATTTTCCTATGGCGCCACCGAAGCCAAGGTTCCCGAGGTGGTGGACGCTATTGTGGACCTGACCGAAACCGGCAACTCCCTCAAAGCGCACAACCTCCGGGTGATGTCCACCATTCTCGAATCAACGCCGAGGCTGCACGCCAACCCTCAGGCCTGGGCGGATCCCTGGAAACGCGACAAGCTGGAAAAAATCGCTTTACTCCTCAAGGGTGCCTTAGCCGCATACGCCAAGGTGGGGCTTAAAATGAACGTTCCCGGCGATAAGCTCCCGGAGGTGCTGAAAATCCTGCCGGCTATGAAAAACCCTACCGTATCGCCCCTTTATAACAACAGCGGCTGGGTCGCCGTAGAAGTGGTGATAGACCAAAGCCGGGTGCGGGAACTGATCCCCGCGCTTAAGACCGCGGGGGCCCAGGATATAATTGAATACCCCCTGCTCAAGGTGATTTCTTAACCCAGATTACAGTGCTGCGGCATCCCCTGCGACTTCTTCCTTCGAAAACAAGCGTTCCTTCGTAGTGCGCGGCGATAAGCTGCGTATAGCTGCGTATTTCGGATATTGGAGGCCGGAAGTTGGAGGTTAGATTAGTTGAAGGAATTCGCTACAGCGAATTCCCACTTCTGTTCCGACTTCCAACCGCCTGCATCCAAATTCTAAAATGGCCCGTCCCTACCGCGCTTTTGTGCTCTACTTGCTGCTCCCCGCGCTCCCTATCACGCTACGTTCGTGAGTTGCCATTCTCCCCAACTTCATTACTCAATGGAGCGGCCACCGACCGCATGATGAACTCTTCCGTTCGTTCGGGGTGGGTTGCGTCGCCGCTAATCTTCAGGAAGCGGCCCCCGGGGATCGGACCCGGTTGCGGATTCGACGGTGACCACCGGAACTTCCCCCGGCTTCACCAGCCCCAGTTTTTCTCTGGCGAGAGACTCTACGTACGCATCCGACTGCAGCAAGTGAACGTGTTCCCAGAGCGTCTTGTTCTGTTCTCTTATTAATTTTAACTGCTGCTCGGACTGCGCCACACCCCGTTCCAGGTCGCCTAACCGGCTGAACTGCGCACCGACCATAAGAAGAAGATAGGCTAAGAGAACAATAAACAGGACAAGCGGTAACCGGGAAGGATTAAAACGCCGTTTTACAATCACTCCGGCTGTCTCAGTCGCTGCTTTCATTGTCACCCTCAAACGCCTCCTCGTCAGGTAACAATACCCGTCCCGGTAAAACAATAATAACCTCGTAACCTTTCTGACGCGCCCGACCGAAAAGGGTAGCCACACTTGAAAGGCTGAGATTTAAACGATGGGCGATCGCTTCCGCGGCATAACCCATCTCCTTCAGAACAACCACCTGTCTCTCACGATGGCTAAGCTTCTCCGCACCCCTGATTTCTATTTTCAATTATTATCACCTTTAGAACGGCACAGCTTTAGTACAAAATGAGGACAAAACTATTACATTAATTCTACGATAAATTAATTTCTCCTGCTGGGAAAATGAATTTTTTTCCTCAGGCTAATGATTGCGGCGGCGGCGAAACAATCCGGCTAGATGACGAAGGGGACGAAAGGAGAAAAGGAGGGAGTTCCCGATTGCATTCATCGAACGAAGCAGAGCCGCACCACAGCGGCTTTCAAACGAAACCATACGGCGGTGAAAAAAACGGCGGTAAATAAGCAGCCCGGCCGCCATGCCTAAAAAAGTGTAGAACCGCACCTCGCCGGCGTTGCCAACAAAAAGAAAAAAGCAGGCGGCCGCGATAAAAACCAGCCAGAAAGACGCGTCACCGATAGCTGTCAGAAACCGTGAACGCCACTTTAATAGTTGGAAAGAAACCCGGTAAAGGTCGTAAAGCCAACCGCCGAAAACCCCGATAGACATGCTTATCCCGAAGCTCTTAATCTGTAGGATAAAACCCGGCACGCCGGAACCACCCCCTTTTAGAAGTGGGAAGTGAGATGTTGGAGGTGGGATGCTTGTGGAAACTCGATGTGCAAATTTTTCCCGAAATCTCTCACTTCTGACTTCTCACCTCTCACCTCTCATTTGGCAAGTCTTTCCCAAAGGCCCCGCTTGTTGGTTTTTCTTTCCTCCGAATAAACAAGCGACTGAAATCTCCCCTCGACAACCAGCTTCCCGGCTTCTAGGTTCAGCTCGGTTATGTAAAGCCCCTCACCCTTTAATACCAGAAAACCTAGGTTCGTATCCGCCTGGATCTCCTTCTCCGAAAAGGTTCCTACGTGCCGCACCCCGTCGGCGACAAAGCGTTTCCGGTCTTCAACACTAAAACTATGGCGAGCGCTTTCGGCCACAAAACCCCCCCCCATTTCGGCGTCGGACATTGACCACCGATGTCTGTTGATATAATTAAGACTGGTTGAAATACTCAAGCTTGATTTGCTACTGATTTTATGCGCCGAAAACCATGATAGAACGTAACTATTCGGGCACGGAGTGGGTCGGAATTCGGAAGTCAGTAGTCAGTAGTCAGAATTCAGAATGGAGATGGGTTAGCTGAAAATGCAAACTGCTTTGCTTTCCTGAAAATGAAAAACCTGGGGGAATGCAGAGATAAAAAATAAACCGCGCCTTTTGCAGCGCGGTTTATTTTTTATACTTTTTAATATTATTCTGATAACACCTTGTAAAGGGACGGCGCCTCTTTAGCCGTAATGTGCTCGCTTACGGCAAGCACCTCGACCTTAATAGTTTTAGACCCCAAAGCTATAGACACCACATCCCCAAGCCCAACCTCAGTCGAAGGCTTTGCTGTTCTTCCGTTTACTGTCACCAGCCCTTCTCGTAAGACTTCCTGAGCAACAGTACGACGTTTAAACAGACGGGCGATTTTTAAATATTTATCTATGCGCACCCTTTGTCTCTATTTCGAAACGGTCTCCTTGAGCGACTTCCCGGCTTTGAAAACCGGAACCTTTGCCGCCGGAATCTGAATCTCGGCTTTCGTCTGTGGGTTTCTGCCTTTCCTTGCCGCCCGCTGTCTGACCTCAAACGTACCGAAGCCGACAAGCTGTACCTTGTTACCCTGGGAAAGAGCATCACTGATACTGTCAAAAACCGCCGTAATAGCCCTTTCTGCGTCCTTTTTCGTCAGATTGGCCCTCTCTGCGACACTGGCAACCATTTCAGATTTGTTCACAATCATCCCTCCTGGAAGAATTATGGGTTGTTTCACTATTCGCTAGAGTCTTTATTTCTCCTGCAAAAAAAGCAATTTATACTCAAAATTTTTCTAAGAAAGTGCTGTAAAACTTAACCTTGGGCCATCGGGAGGGTCCGCCACGCGGTGTATAATCGTCTGTATGCATTGCCCCAGGCGGTTTTGCCGCCAATTGCGCCGGGGTTTCGGCTGCTTTGCACCCCTCTATGCAATAGACAAACGAGCTTTCCCCTGAAAACTCAGAGATTCCCGTGAGACTCCAAAACCTTTGCTTCCTCCCACCACTCATCCATTTGTCTCAGGTCAACGTCTTTCAACTCCAGCCCTTTCTCTCTTGTCCTTCGCTCGATGTAATTAAATCGGCGTATGAATTTTTCGGTGGTCTTGTTCAACACCTCTTCCGGGTCCATGCCCTGAAGCCTGATGACGTTGACAACCGCAAATATAAGATCCCCGAGTTCCGATTCCATCTTCTCGGGCGTTTCCATCACGGCGGCCAGTTCCGCCGCCTCCTCTTGAACCTTGGTCATCGCTCCCCGCCAGTCAGGCCAGTCGAAACCGACCCGCGCCGCCTTTTCCTGTACCCTGATGGCCCGCAGCAAAGCCGGCAACGACCTGGGGATCCCGTCAAACATCACGGCATCCGGTTTTTCAACCTTCTTCAGACGTTCCCAGTTAACCGCGACCTCTTGACTGTTCTGCACCTTTGTTTCCCCGAAGACGTGAGGATGACGGAAAATCATTTTTTGGGATATGGCCTGTACCACGTCCGCGAAAACAAAGTGGTCCGCCTCAGACGCGATCTGGCAGTGTAAGACGATTTGTAGTAGTAAGTCTCCCAACTCCTCGCAGAGATTATGCGGTTTACCGCGCTCTATCGCGTCCAGCACCTCATATGCTTCCTCTACGAGATACTTTTTGAGGGTCTGGTGCGTCTGTTCTTTGTCCCAGGGACAACCGTTTTCGCCCCTGAGCGCGGCTATCATTTCTAAAAACAACTCCATCAAGGCAGGAGCATCACCTGGTCGACGCGGTCCTGCGGCGGTAAAAATCTTCGAGACCTTCCCCGGTTCGGGCGCCGCCTGTTTCCGGCGGCTTAAGACGAACGACCCGGGTTTTTTGGTCAATGCGGCCAACGGCGGAAGATAAACGCTGGTTAGATGGTCGAACCATGGAGGCGTGTCGAGCCTGCAAAGGGGAACATCCGCCCGTTTTTCCTGGCCCGGTACGGAAGCCGCGCGGATAACCGTAACCGGGTGGTCGCCCGGATAATATTCTTTAAGAAACAGCATGACCTCCGACGCGACGGTGCGGTTCAGCACCTGCATCACAATTGCAGGCAGAGACGTGCAAACACGGTCGGGGTTAAGACCCAAGCCGTCAAGGATTGTCATCCCCCGGACAGGGTCGAGCCGTAACGAAACATAAATGGCTTCTATAAAACTCATGGCCGGAAGCACGTTGACCTCCAGTGCTTCACTCTCGGCCTTTTCGATGATCAACCTGCTTGGTTCTTCCGTTACCAGTGGATGCCCGGGGACCCCATAAACAATCCGTGATTTTGTTTCCCCACCGGCGCCGTTTGCCGCCTCAAGAACCGCCGTCGCAATACGGTGGTACACCGTCTCAAGGCTTATTTCCTCTTCGTAAAAACGGTCAAAGGTCTCAAAGCGGATCCCCTCACCCTGAAGAAACGGCACTACCGGATGTTTTCCGGTCCGTAAAAATATAATCCCCGTCTGACGTAACATTTCTATGACGCCGACGGGGATGGCTTCCCGGTTTCCCGGCCCGAGGCCACAAATTATTATTTGGCGCGCGGCCATATTCGCTTTCAACCCTCACTAAACTTGAAGTAAAAGTTTAAAGTCAGACAATCAGAATTCTTGGAAATTCATCTGCAGGAATTCCCTAAATGGATTCTGAGATCCGACCAACCTTCAGGCATGCATTAACGGGCAGCCCGAAGCTCCACTGAAAAACGAATACCGGTTGCTCAACTCTTCTAAAGCCGCCTTGGCTCAACCAAAGATCCGCGTTTACTAACTTAAACCGGACCCCAGGTGAATTATTGTTCCATCTGTTTGGCCAAAAAGCCTGCAGCCGTCTCCGCCAACTTTAACTCCAGTTCGCCCATCTTAACGCCCGCGTCGCGTGATACCAGAACCACGGCGCCGATCGGATCCCCTTCGGCAACGATCGGCACAATCACCTCCGAAGAGAACTTGCACTCTCCGTTCTCCGTGGTCAGACACTCTTTGCAAAGCGGATCATCGCCGGGGCAGTTAATCATTGTCGGTCTTCGGTTCTCCATAACCTTTTCTATGGCGGGCCCGATTGGTTTATTTAGAAATTCTTTTTTTGCTGCGCCTGAGACAGCAATAATGGTATCACGGTCGGTGATCATCGCAAGATGCCCGACCGCCTCGTGAAGAGAGTCTGCATACTCCTTGGCGAAATCCCCGAGTTCACCGATAGGCGAATACTTCTTGAGGATAACCTCACCGTCCCGGTCCACGAAGATCTCCAAGGGATCACCTTCACGGATTCTAAGTGTGCGCCGGATTTCTTTCGGTATTACCACCCTGCCCAGGTCATCAATTCGCCTGACGATACCTGTTGCCTTCATGGTCTACCTTACCTCCTTTATAAATATCCTGCGGGATTTAATTCTGCGTCCATCTATAATGTAGTATACAGCAGGTTAGTTTCCCTTATTCATATTTTACCAGAACACCGCCTCCCTTGGACGAACGTTCCAAGCCATTATTATAATGGAACTAGCTTAATTCTTCAAGAAATTCTGTAAATTTTTTCAGGGTCGCAATCGTTTCTTGTCGCTCTTTGGCTGGTATAATGGCCTCAAACCCGTCTTCTCCCTGAAAGAACCTGGCGGTATAACTCCTGGCAACCGTAGCCAGTTTGTCGCTTTTCAAGGAGTGGCCGGCGGCAAAAACGAAACGGCAGTAGTTTCCCTGGCGTGTCACCAGCTTTATGCGTAATCCGCGCGCATACGCGCGGAGGAGCGCGATCGAAGTGAGGTTCTTTAGCGGTTCCGGCGACGGCCCGTAACGATCTTGGAGCGAAGCTTCCACAATCTGTACATCTTCCGGCGTCACCGTGTTGGCTATCATCTGATAAACCTCCATTTTTTGGTGCTCAGGAACATATCCCTCCGGGATAAAGGCGGGTATGGGCAGTTCCACCAGGGTCTCCACCGGCGGCGTAGAATCCTCGCCACGAAGTTCCTGTATCGCTTCCCTCAACAACCGGCAGTATAACTCGAACCCTACCGTTTGAATATGGCCGTGCTGTTCGATACCGAGGAGATTGCCGGCCCCGCGTATTCCCAGGTCCCGCTTTGCGATTTTAAAGCCCGCGCCTAAATCCGTAAAATCACGGATGGCTTGAAGGCGCTGGCGCGCAGGTTCATTGATTATTTTATCCCGCTGGTACATAAAATAGGCATAAGCCAGACGATTCGTCCTCCCGACCCGCCCGCGAAGCTGATAAAGCTGCGCCAGGCCCAGTTGGTCGGCTTCCTTAACAATAAGCGTGTTTACATTCCCGATGTCGAGGCCGTTTTCGATGATTGTCGTCGCCACAAGCACGTCAAACTTTCTGGAGATGAAGTCCAGCATCACTCTTTCGAGGGCTTCTTCGGGCATCTGGCCGTGGGCGTGGGCCACCCTCGCTTCCGGCACCAGGCCTTTAACCCAGGCCGCCACCTCGCTTAGTCCTATGACCCTGTTGAACACGAAATAGACCTGTCCCCCGCGCGCGAGCTCCCGCCGTATTGCTTCCCGTACAAGAACGGGGTTTTCCTCGACAACATAGGTTTCGACGGGAAGACGGTCCGGCGGCGGTGTTGCAAGAAGGCTGCTGTCTCTGATTCCGGTCAGAGACATGTAGAGTGTTCTGGGAATCGGGGTAGCCGTCATGGTTAATACGTCTAACTCACGGCGCAGGAGTTTCAGTTTTTCCTTCTGTCCGACACCGAAACGCTGCTCTTCGTCAACGATAAGTAAGCCCAAGTCGGCAAAACGGACGTCGTCCTGAAGCAATCGGTGGGTTCCGACAACTATATCGACCTTCCCGGTCCTAAGCCCCGCGATAACCTCCCGCTGCTCCGCCGGCGACTGAAAACGGCAGAGCCACGATACCTTCACAGGATAAGGATTAAAGCGCTCTTTAAAAGTCTGGTAATGCTGCTGAGCCAGAATCGTGGTGGGTACGAGAACTGCAACCTGTTTCTCATCCATCACCGCCTTGAAAGCTGCTCTTAAAGCCACCTCGGTTTTACCGTAACCCACGTCGCCGCAAAGTAGACGGTCCATAGGCCGGAGCTTCTCCATATCCGCGGCGACTTCTTTAATCGCACGCAGCTGGTCCGGCGTTTCCGTGTGGGGGAAGGCGTCCTCGAACTCCCGCTGCCAAGGGGTTTCTTTCGAAAAAGAAAATCCTTTTGAGGCTTCCCGGGCGGCATAAAGCGACAACAGGTCCAGCGCCACCTCACGTACCGCGTGCCTGGCCTTTGCTCTGGCTCTTTTCCATTCGCCGCCTCCAAGCCGGGAAAGGCGGGGCGCGGCATCCTCCCCGCCGATATAGCGCTCAAGCACCCCCACCTGGTCGGCGGGTATATACAACCGGTCGGCCCCGGCGTATTGCACCAGGGCGTATTCCTTTTTTATGCCTTCGACCGTCAGGGTTGTAAGACCTTTGTAGCAGCCGACGCCGTGGTCCGGATGAACGACGAAATCCCCGGGGCGAAGCTCCGGCCTATCCCCCACCTGCTCGGAAGGCATCCCCGTCCTTACCGCAAGCCGCCGCGGCTGCCCGAAAATCTCTCTTCCGGTCAGGATAACGGTATGCGCCTCAGGTGTAATCAGACCCTCGCTCAACTCACCAAGGGTCACGACCACTTCTCCGGGAGTGACTTGCGGAATGCTCAGGCGGTACACCGCCTGAACATTCCTTTCCTTAAGACCGTCCACCAGCGGTTCCGCTTGTTCCGGCTTCCGCAGCAGGATAACAACGGCGTTATCACGCCGCCACTGCTTAATCTCATCCGCAAGGGCGTCGATCCGGCCCAGAAAATTCGGCGCTGTCTTTGCCAGGAGGCCCACGGGCTCGGTGGAGCTTGGGAAGGAAGGCTTTTCCGGCAGAAAAGACGTCATCGCCAACGGACGCCGGCTAAAGCCCCTGGCGATCTCGCTCCAAGTTTTGTACACACGGCCCTGACGCGGCAGAAAAGCGCCCGTTTCCTGAAGCTCCGCAACGAGCTTCAAGGTTTCGGTTTCGGCCTTGCCTGCAACCGCCGCACATTTTTGCGGTTCGACCATAACGGTCATGCCGTGGGGAGCTAAGTAGTCAAGCAGTTGCGCCGTTTTTTCATAAAAAAACGGGAGAAGCGCCTCTCCGGTCGAAACATAACCTTCAGTGCGCAATGACTGCAAATCTTCAGTCACCCAGGTTTCAAGCCTGGCACGGGCCTGGGGAGAGGAGAGCGCGGCGGCGTACTCCTCGTAGTCTCTCGCAAGCCGCTGCGCGACTGCGGGACAGTCTTCTATTTTGCAGAAGCCCTCCGCGGCAGGTCCCACCGCGACTCTCCCCACCTTTTCTTTAGACCGTTGCGTGGCGGGATCGAAGTACCGGAGGGAATCGACTACGTCTCCGAAGAATTCTACCCGAACCGGGGCTTCCAACGCCGGTGGAAACAGGTCGATAATGCCGCCCCTGCGGCTGAACTTTCCGGGTGTTTCGACCATCTCCGCAGGTTTGTAACCGGTCTGCAAGAGATGCCGCAAAAACTCATCCGGCTCCAGAACGCTACCTTGCTCCAATACCCGGCACGCGTCCCGGAAGACATCAGGCGGTGCCAGCGACCGTAAAAGAGCGGGAGCTGTGGCGATAACGACTCCTGTCCCGCGGGTCAGCGTTTCCAAAGACGCCAGTCGCTGCCGCGGTATTAAGGCGCCGCCCGGGGCCTTTCCGGGAATATGCTCCCACGGTAAAAAAAGAAAAACCTCTCCCCCGAGAAGATGGCGCAGATCCGCCTGAAGCCTGAAAGCCGTATCATCGTCCGGCACTATCACGACCGCAGGCGCTTTCGATCCCGCCACTATTCCCGTTATGAAAAGGCCTTGTCCGGAACCACTCAAACCATAGACAGCCCTTGACTGCCCCTTGGATAGCGAATCGACTGTATCCCGGACCACGGGCGCGTCAACCCAGAGATTTATCAAACCCTGCATTACTATTTTGATTTTACCGCCAGCGGTTAAATTTATTCATCGCACGAGTCATGCCTTCCCGGAGCACACAGTCTACCGCACCGACCGCCGCTTCCAGGACTTCACCGACCCTTTCCCGCTCTTCCGAAAAAAACCGGCTTAATACATAATCCGCCGCTTCCCCTGTGGGCCGTCCGATACCTACCCTCATACGCGGGAATTCCGCCGTTCCCGCAGCTGAAATAACCGAGTCGACCCCCTTGTGCCCGCCGCTGGAACCGTCGTGCATTAGACGCAGCCGCCCGAGAGGCAGGTCCAGGTCGTCATAAACCAACAGCAACGCAGCAGGGGATAATGCGTTTTTCTTTAATAAGGATAATACCGCCTGACCGCTCAGATTCATAAAGGTCTGGGGTTTGGCCAGTATAACCTCCTCATGACCGATCCGGGCAACGGCCGCTAAGACCTTGCCGCGATTAATCCTTTTAAAGGCGGTGTCATAAAACCCAGCCAAGCGGTCCATAACTTCAAAACCCATATTATGTCTTGTTCCTGCATATTCCGCACCAGGGTTTCCGAGGCCAACGACCAGTTTAATATCCGTCATGAGGACCTCCTTAAGTTCAGAAGTCGGACGCAAGAGGTCAGAAGTCAGAAGCCAGTAGCCAGAACCCAGAATTAAAACACCTGTTTTGGATTCATGAAATGAAAAGCCTGTTTTTAAAAGCATACGATGGATTTTTTACTAAATAGGTTGTCATTAACGTGCCTCTAATTCTAACTACTGAATTCCGAATTCTGACCCTGAATAATACTTTTAAGCTGTGCCGTCTTTTATATTGTAAGCATCCGGTGCCGTTTTGCAATAATCTTTAGGAATTCAGCAACTCTCTAAACCGTAAACGTAAAGGCGAAATATTGCTAACGTGCCGTATCAAGTCCCCGCTCCCGCGCTGAAATTCCTTGACAATAACTGATAATTTAGCTAAATTGAGAATAAGTCTTTCCAGTGTCAGGAGTTAAAATTTTCGCAAAGGCAAAGTCAGGTGGCGTTCACTATGGTGCACCTCCCCGCAAACCTGTGGCTCCGAAGGCTCATCTATGCCTCATTCATATTGATGATCATCATAGGAGGGTACTGTCTGGCGGATTTCGAATTGAAAAGACTGGAACGGCCCGGTTATTGCGCGAGCTGCCACGAAATCCGCCCCGAGTATATCGCCTGGAAAAACTCTTCCCACAGCGAGATCGACTGCCTTACCTGCCACGGCGGCGACAACAGCGGCCTCGGACGCTGGGCGCGCCGGGGCACCGAAGCCCGAAACGCTTTTCACCACTTTTTCGGCAAGCCGGAATATCCTTTCAGACAATCACTTACACCGCAGAACAGCGTCTGCGGGCAGTGCCATTCATCCAACCGGGAAATCACCCCGTCCGGCGACATTATAGTACCGCACCGGGAGCATACCACCGTGACCGGAACGCCTTGCGCCGCCTGCCATGTTGACGTCGTACACGCCCGCGCCGGCAAGCGGATGACCGCGGCCCTGCAGAAGACCGGGGGAAAAGAAGGTCCGGCATTCGACACGCTGGAAAAAGAGATTAAAAGCTTAGGGCCGAAAGAACACCGGCCTTTAATGGGCGCATGCATGAAATGCCATAACGGTAAGATAGCGCCGTCGGCATGCGCCGCCTGTCATAAGGACCTCGATATCCCGGAGAATCACAAACCGAAAGACTGGCCGTACAAACACGGCTCTGCCGCCCGGAAAGACATACAGGGATGCGTTTATTGCCACGCGGTGCTGCTGGATGTGGCGCGGCCGGGAGAAAAGGTCAGCCTGATGCAAGGGGTGCGGGGCAACCCGTTCTGCATCGAGTGTCACGTAAAGCGGCCGGTTACCCACGGGCCCGACTTCAAGCTCAAGCACAAGTTCAGGGGGGAGAATAACCTCGCGGGCTGTCTGGTCTGCCACGACGCCAAGCCCAAAGGATCGGTCACCGCGCAAGATATTGTGGCGTGCAGCGAGTGCCACCATACGCCGGATACCCATCCGGATAATTACCGTAAGCTGCATCCCAAGATCGTGGCGAAAGAGGGAGCGACCCAGTGTTTCAAGTGCCACGACACCACGGCCTGCTCTTACTGCCACACCGAGGGAAGGATCGGATTGCCGTAGATTAAGAGTGCACGCAGTCCCGCGTTTAAAGAAGTGGTGCAGGCAGACGATTAATTTTAATAAGACGCCTGGTATCCTGCATGAAAGGCCGAGCCTGAATCCGTATCGGCCTTTCATGGGCGAAATGCGGTTTTGCAGCTTCATTTACGCCATTCTTTTTTTGTAAATGGATAGTGGAGTTTGGAATGACGGAGGAAAAAAAGGATAAAAAACCACCGGTCAAGATACGACCGGTTTTCACGGTTATAATCGGGGCGGCGGTTCTCACAGCGGTGGCCGTCCTGTTGATTTTCCGTTTCGGCATGCCCTCCCGGGAAAAGACCGCCGAACAATGGCTGGAAGAAGGCCTTCAGGCGTACCAAAAGAAGGACTTTTTTACCGCCGCCCGCGACTTTAACGAGGCCGCACGTCTCGACCCGAAATCAGGACATGCCTTTTATTATCTGGGGCAGGTTTACGATTCCTGCGGCCGGCGCGATGAGGCGAAGACATGTTATATAAAGGCCCTCCGCTGCGAACCCTCCCTTGCGGCGGCAAGCTTTAATCTCGGACTGCTGTACGGTCTGCAGCGGGCCCCGGAAATGGAACTGTCGACGCAGGAGCAGGCGATATCCAGTAATCCCGCCTTTGCCGCAGCATGGTTTCGTATAGGCGAGCTTTACTACGCTCAGGAGAACTGGGCCGAAGCCGCCGGGTCTTATGCAAACGCCGGGCGTAACCCTAACGCCGTTTTGGACCGCAAGCTCATAGAAGAACGACTTTCGGAGGTTGACAAGCACCTCCCTGCCGGCACGGTGATGAGCGCCGAAAAAGAAGCCCCGCCGGAAAAGGCCCCTTCCAGCGACCGCCTCTGTACGCGCTGCCACGCCGGGGTCCCGCATCACCTGAAAAAGGACAACACCAAGAACTGCCTCCGCTGCCACGCATCCCACAACCCTCTTTACCCGCCGAAGCTGGAGGTGCCGGAGAAAAACCAGTGCCAGGTCTGTCACTTCGAATACGGCCCCGAAGCCGTCAAGACCGCCCGGAAGGAAGGATCCCTTGTCCATATCCCCCTGGTCAACGGCAACTGTGCGGACTGTCACCGGGAGCACGCCCTGGGCGAAAAATGCGAATTAAGGATAAACCAGCGGGCGCTCTGCTTCACCTGTCATCCGGATTATAACGACGAACTGTCCCGCCGGGTCAAGCACCCGCCTTTTACCAACAGTTACTGCACCGACTGCCATAACCCGCACATAAGCAAGTATCAAGGCCTTCTTTGGGGGCCGCAGCGACAGATGTGCTACAACTGCCACTTCGCCTATAAAAACATCAACGATCTCCCCGTGCAGCACTCGCCTTTCAAACAGGGGTTCTGCACCTCGTGCCACGAGCCGCACGCATCAGATCACAACGGGCTGCTGAGGATAAGCCAGGTACGGCTTTGTTACAGCTGCCACTTCGACCGGGACGCCGATCTCGCCAGGCCGGTAAAGCACAAACCTTACGCGGAAGGGCGCTGCTGCGACTGTCACGACCCGCACGCCACCCAGACTAAGGGACTTTTACCCGCGCCCTCGCAGACCGAGTTCTGTCTGCGCTGCCACTCGCGCGGCTATGTTTTCGGGCCCACCCATCATCCGGTGCCGGAGGGCCTGGCCTGCACCAAATGTCACGACGCGCACGCCGGCTTTGAGAAGGCGCTTCTGCCCAAAAGGAGTCCGGACCTGTGCCTTGACTGTCATACCTTCGGCAACGGCAAAATGGCGCTGGTCTATTATAAACGCAGCAAGCACGGCAAGCTGTCCTGTTTCGACTGTCACGGAAAGGAGGGGTTCGGGTTCAAGTTTGAGACCCCGTCGGAAAAACTAATGGTCTGTCTGAGCTGTCACCCGGATTTCGCAAGCAAGGTAAAGGTGAAAAACGGCAAGAAAATGTTCCTGCACCCGGTGGGCTCGCCTTGGACGGACATAAACACCGGAGACCTGTTGACCTGCAGTTCCACCTGTCATAACCCGCACGGCACACCCTACCGGAAACTCCTTGCCGGGTACGGGGACGGTCTCTGTATTATGTGCCACCGCGACAAAAAGAGTATAAAGACGTAATTTTAGTCTAAAAACAACTTGTACTTGTGTATTACTAAATGAGAAAAACTGATTAGTTCACGAGGGCGAGTATACGATGGTTCGTTAAGTTATCTTTCAATTAAGCAGTTGTTGTCTGAGCCCTTGTATGTTAAAATAAGGTTTGTTTAGTGTATCCTGCAATAAGTCGGTATACGGAGGCAGGAACGGATGACCAACGAAACTGAACTGAATGTCGCAGCAAACCGGCAGGAAGGCGCAGTACCGCTCGGCCGGGCGCTGACCATCCTCGCTGTGGTGCTGGGCGTGGTCATTGTGGTCGGTTTGATTATAGGTTACGCCTTTTTCTGGGGCAAGTACCAGCGCCAGACTTTCGACGACGTCGTAATGGAGGCGGCGCAGCACCGGGTCAAAGAGAACCCTAATGACGCGATCGCGCACCTGGAGCTGGGATACGCCTATCTCCTGCGCCAGGAAACCAAAAAGGCGATGGCGGAATACAACAAGGCTTACAAAATCGACCCGAAGAACCGGCAGGTGCGCTACAACCTTGCCCTCGGGCACACGGCGAGCAAGCAGTACGAAGAAGCGATCAAGCTTTTACAGCCTCTCGCCAAGGAAGGCGTCTTCGACTTTGACTCGCATTATTCCCTGGGTGAGGCATATTATCTTAACGGTCAATACCCCGAAGCCGTGAAGGCGTATGCCGAGGCCGGCACCATCAAGCCGGGTTACGCCAACACCTTCTATGCCATGGCGCTTTGCTACGAAAACATGGGGGACAAGAAGAACGCGCTTGCCTCCGCGGACCGCGCGCTGCGCCTCGTACCCAACTACAAGGAAGTCCTTGACTTTAAGGCGAGGTTGAACGGAGAACAGGCGGGGGGTGAAAAGCGTGAATAACGAGGCCCTGGAAACCAGACCCGCCGGCAGGCAGATCAAGCGGGAGCACGTGATAATCGCCGCGCTGGTAATCGCGCTTTTAGCTACCATATTCTTCGCCTGGATGTTCCTGCGCAAGACGAACCCGATGGAAACCATCAAGGCCGCCGTTATGCCGATAAAACCGCCCCGGTGGGTGGCGACCATTTACGGCGAGGGTAACGTTTTCCTCCAGAGCCCCCGTAAGGTGTCCGTGTTCGGCAACCGGATCTACGTCTCGGACACCGCGAACCACCGGGTGGTGGTATTCGACTACAACGGGCATTACGTCCGGAAGTTCGGCGACACCGGCGACCAGAAAAACCGTCTTATGTACCCGTACGGCGTCGCGGTTATCGGGAAAAAGGTTTACGTCGTTGACGCGGGCCTGTCGAAGGTCGCCGTCTTCAACCAGAACGGCAGGTTCGAACGCTACTTCGGCGAAAAGGTCCTTCAACGTCCGGTGGATGTGGCATTCTACCAGAACAGGCTCTTTTTCACGGACGTGGGCCGCCAGCAGGTGGTTGCGCTCAACCTCTCGGGTAAAGAGGTGCTGAGCATCGGCAAGTACGGGACGGGCGGCAGCGGCGATTTTTACTACCCCAACGGTCTGGCGGTGGCGCCCGACGGGCGCATCCTGGTGGCCGACACCAACAACAGCCGGGTGCAGGTTTTCGACGCCAAGGGCAAGTTCCTGGAGATGTGGACCGGCAACATAGCCAAACAGGAAGGGTTCTTCGCCTCGCCGTCGAGCATCACTCTCGACAAGAAGGGTAACGCGTACGTGGCCGATCCGCTCTGCCAGCGGGTGAGCATCCTCGACCCCAAAGGAAAACTTGTCTACGCCTCACAAGAGGTCGGCCCGCCGGATAATAAGGATTCGCTTGCCCTTCCCACCGGGGTATGGGTCGACGGAAAACAGCGTCTTTACGTGGCCGATTACGGCAACTCGCGTGTAGTGATCTACGACCTCAAATAGGTTGACCCAACCGTAACGGTTGGTTATATACACAGAAGAACGAGAAAGGGGGTGAACAAAGATGAGCAAAGCAAAACTGTACCTCGTGCTCGCGGCAGCGCTTGTGTGCACCCTCGCCTTCGCGGCGCCGGCCTTCGCCTGGACCCACGGCAATTTTTCGCCCACGACCGACGCCTGCGCCGGCTGTCACGTGGCTCACGCCGCCTCAGCGCCCAAATTGCTGAAGGCGGGCCCGCTTCAGACCACCTTCTGCTACCTCTGCCACGGTGACGGCTGCGTCAGCGCGCCTTATGACATCAAGAACGGCAGGACGTGGGTTTCCGGAGCGGTCTACGAGCCTTCCACGGCCGGCGGTTTTGTACAGCAGTACAACGGCGCAACTTATGACGCCGTAAAGTCGCGCCACACGGTGGAGGGATACGCGGCTGACACCAGCGCCGGCGCCGGCGCCTGGGACGGTGCTTCCGTACTCACCGCCATTCCCGGCAGTCCGAATACCATCACCGGCGGCAACTTCCGCTGCGGTTCCTGTCACGACCCGCACGACGGCGGCACGGTACCCGACGGGAGCTGGCAGGTTCTCGGCGCGGCAGGGTCTGCGAACCCGCGGCTCCTGCGTCGTTCCATTACCGTAAGCGGTGACACTTATACCGGTCTTTACGTGGGATTCACTTTCTCCTCGACGGTAGGCACATTCACTTACGGCAGCCCGTCGGTCGATTCGGGCGTGTACAGGGTAACGGAATACGACAGCGGCAGTACCGACTACTGCGGCGCCTGCCACAACAAGTTCGACGTGGGCACCGACTCCGGTCATACCGCGGATTCTTACGGGATGTACCGGCACGCGTTCGACATCACACTGACGGAAGGCACTTACATCAGAGCCGGCACATATCGGGCGCCCACTACGATAACCATGGCCGGCACACCGCTGGAAGACGGAAACCGTGTGGCATGCCTGACCTGTCACCGGGCGCACGGCACCACGGCTACCGCCCAGGGCTGGGCCTCGGCTTGGCCGCGCTCCGAAGGCGGCAGCAGCACCACCTCGGCGCTGCTCAGGATGAATAACCGCGGTGTCTGTTACAACTGTCACGACGCCGCCCGGTACAACCTGCCGACCACGTAATTGCGGCTGGTTGTGTGTTGAAATTCATAATGACTAACGAACGATCCACTTCCGGGAGGGGCAAGGCCTCTTGCCTCTCCCGGAAAATTACAGAACCGGCAGCGATACGCCACCGGTAATTTTTGCAGCTGTTTTGATGGTTTATTGTGGTTATTAAGGATTATGTTGCTACATGTTATATTATATCGTTTCTTGTCGAAAGTCATTTATTTATTGGAGCGGCAAGGTGTCCTGTCCTTATACCATAATTTATTTTAATTGTCCTAAACCGCTCCCAACAAGTATTACGCCGCCCGGAAGGTTTCGTCAGCACAACAGTGGGGTGAAAGATGAAAATGGGAAAGATTAAAAGCATCTTGGTTTTCATATCGGCTCTGGCCTGCGTGCTGGCTTATACGGCGCCGGCCTTCGCCTGGACCCACGGGGGCTTCGGTTCGACCACCGACGCCTGCGCCGGCTGCCACGTGGCCCACGCCGCCCCGGCGCCGAAGCTGCTTAAAGCCGGGCCGTCGCAGACCCAGTTCTGCTTCCTTTGCCACGGCGACGGCACGACAAGCGCCCCGTACGACGTCGAAGACGGCTATACGAGGGCTACGGTCGGCGGCGGTGTTTACCCTTCCACCGCTGGAGGGTTTGTGAACGAATTTGTTGACGCTAACGGAAACTATGTTATTGATGGTGGAGAGCTAAAATCGGTGACCTCCCGTCACAACGTCTGGGGATTCGTTTACGGCGAAGAAAACACCGCAGCGGCGGGTACAACCGACAAATACTTCTGGATCCCGGGCGGCAGCAACCAGTTCAGCAGCAACGGATTCGTCTGCAGCTCCTGCCACGACCCACACGACGGCGGCCGGACGCCGGACGGGAGCGGCTACATCAAAGGCAGTGCCGGAGCAGCCAACCCGCGGCTGCTGCGCCGGAGCATCACCGTACAGGACGCCGCTTACACCGACCTGTACGTTGCGTTCAAATTAGCGACCGTCGGCTCATTTTCCTACTCGACGACCGCCTCGGGCGTTTACCGGGTGACCGCGTACGCCAGAAATTATTCAGCGGAGGGTGATTCCGGCGACTACGCCGCCGGCACCACGCGGTGGTGCGGCGCCTGTCACAACAAGTTCCAGACAGACGAAAAAGACCTGCCGGATACCAAACACGAATCGGCCGGGCCCGGCCACGCCGTATACCAGTACGGGATGCACCGCCACCCGGTGAACGTGCCGCACGCCCTTCTCCCGAGCACGGCGGACGGAAGCATGGACACCGGCACGCCGCTTGAGACCCCGACAGCCGCTGAAACCGGGTGCGGCACCTGCCACCCCGACATGTGGGCCGGCGCGCCCACAGGCGACACCGTCGGCAACCTGGGCTGCCTGACCTGCCACCGGGCGCACAGCAGCGCCGCCGCGGTAGCCGGCTGGGCGTCGGCTTGGCCGCGCGACGCCACGGACCCGGCGACCGGCGACGCGATAAGCGACACCTCGGCGCTGCTCAGAATGAACAACCGCGGCATCTGCTACAACTGCCACGGCGCCGGGGAGTATAACTGCTGGAACGACATCCGTTTCGACGGTATCAGCTCAGCGGACGGCGTTCCCGACTGCGGCGACGTTTGCCACTAGGACTCTAATCCGGCGGTAAACATGCGGTCGATCTTAACAACGATATCAGGTGCAGCGGGAAGGATCCGACATTTGAACCCCGGATCTTCCCGCTCCAATTTTCCGACAACAATGAAAAGTCAATTAGCCGGCACGCCTGGTATTGCTATTTAATTAGGATAAAGGTTTAGCTGAATGACTCATTCGTCTCGGAAATCGATTTCAAGCAGGAAATCACGCGGGAAGAACCTGTGATAAAGGGGTCCCTCCCTATTTTTATTTGGCAATATATTGAGTGCTTTTGACTTAGTTTCAATGCACGGTCAAATTAAAAAAAAAGAGACTTAGCGTTCTGTTCCACTTATGAATTATTAGAGAAAAGATTCCGGGGGTTGCAGGTTTTGTTCACGGAGGTGGGTTCTGTGGGCAGGTTAAAGCCATGCCTCATTAGCTTATTGGCTTTGTTATTTTTTACTGCATTGGCAGTGCCGGCCTTTGCCTGGACCCACGGGCAGTTTTCGGCCACCACCGACGCTTGCGCCGGCTGCCATATCGCCCACGCCGCCGAAGCGCCGAAGCTTCTCAAAGCCGGACCTACGCAGGCCCAGTTCTGTTTCCTCTGCCACGGCGACGGCTGCAGCAGCGCCCCCTACGATGTTAAAGACGGTGAAACCAGGGCCGTGGTCGGCGGCGGTGTTTACGCCTCCACAGCCGGGGGGTTCGTAAACGAATTTATTGACGCCAATAGCAATTATCAGGTGGATGCCGGGGAGATCAAGCCGGTAACCTCCCGGCACAGCGTCTGGGGATTGCCCGGCGAAACCGGTGGCGTCATCGGAAATGACAACCGGGACGACCATCTCTTTATTCCCGGCGGCACCAACCAGTTCGCCGGCGGCAGCGGCTTCGCCTGCGCCTCCTGTCACGACCCGCACGCCGGCGGCAGGACGCCGAACGACGGGTACGTCACCGGAACCGCCGGCAGTTCCAACCCCCGCCTTCTCCGCAAAAGCATCACGATCCAGGATGGAGCGAACACCAATCTGTATGTGTCCTTCCGGATGCAGACGGTCGGCACCTTCTCTTATACTCCCGGCGCCGGTATTCCCGTTGACTCCGGGGTATACACCGTAATCGGCTACACTTACGGCAGCACCAAATGGTGCGGGGCGTGCCACAACAAATTCAAAACCGCGAACTGGGATTTCCGACCGGGGCAGGGACACGCCAACTTTTATCTGTCCATGTGGCGGCACCCGATGGACGCCCACGTCCTGCCCCCGCCGGGATTCGACGGCAGCATCGCCACCGGCACCCCCGTAGAGGAATACGAGTCTGATTTCGGGGTTAAACGTCTCGCCTGTCTCACCTGCCACCGCGCGCACAGCACAATCGCCGACGCTGATGGTTGGGCATCAAGCTGGCCGCGGGATTTAGGCGCCCCCACACCCGCCAGCAATACGTCGGCGCTTTTGCGTATGGAAAACCGCGGGGTTTGTTTTAACTGTCACGGTGCGGGCCAGTACAACTGCTGGAACGACAACCGTCTTGTTCTGGCGGAAGACGGGGTTTCCTACATACCGATGGATTGTTCCAACTGTCATCCCAGCACCGAATGGCACTTTACGGTGGGCGGCGGCGGTTATGACTGCAGCGTGTGTCACAACTGATGAGAAATAAATAAAACAGCCGACGAACAGTTGATCTGGGTTATATATTCGCGCACAATTTAGGATAGCGAGGGTTGAAAAAAGGTGGCCGGTGTGAAACGGATAAGATCGTGTTTCGTTTTTACAATGGTATTGTGCTCCGTGTTAATTCCTGCGGCTGCGGCTTTTGCCTGGACCCACGGGCAATTCAGCGCGACCACGGACGCCTGCGGCGGCTGTCATGTCGCCCACGCCGCCCAGCTGCCCAAACTTTTAAAAGCCGGCCCGACACAGACCCAGTTCTGTTTCTTGTGCCACGGCGACGGCTGCAGCGGCGCGCCTTACGACGTGAAAGACGGTTATACGGCTGAGGGAGTCAGCAAGGTGAGATCCATCGCCGGCGGATTCGTCAATACATGGAACGGTGTAGCGTTCGTGCCGGTGACTTCGCGCCATAACGTCTGGGGCCTGGTTGGTGAAACCGGGGATACCATTGACGAAAACACTATACAACTTTTTATACCCGGCGGCACCAACGTCTTTACCGGCTCGGGTTTTGTCTGCAGCTCCTGCCACGACCCGCACGCCGGCGGCAAGGTACGGGGAACCGTAAGCTGGAAACCGCCGGGTTCCAACAGCACTTACAGCATTACCCAGGCCATGATGGGGAACCCGCGCCTTATGCGCACCTCTATCTTTGGACAAACGACCGACAGCGTAATCTTCAGGTTCCGCACCGTCGGCAACTTCACGACCAGTTCAGGGGTGTATCAGGTAACGGCTTACATCTACGGGAGCACATCCTGGTGCGGCGCCTGCCATAATATATTCGACACCAGCACGTGCGGCGGCGACAGAATGCCCGAAGGAGGGCACGCAGCCGAACGCCTCGGCATGTGGCGCCACCCGATGGATGTTCATACCCTCGCGCCCAGCGGTCCCGGTATGGGCGGTTACGGGCAAATCGGTTACATGGGCCTGATAGACGGCACGCCGCTTGAATTGTGGAACTACAGCGCCGCCGTTGCGTTAACCAGAAAGGTCGCCTGCCTCTCCTGCCATTACGCGCACAGCACCACCGCCGTTATGAACGGATGGGCTGCAAGCTGGCCGCGGGATTCAGGCGCTCCCACGTCTACGGGTAATACCTCGGCGCTTCTGCGGATGAACAGCCGGGGCATATGTTATAACTGTCACGGCGCCGCTCAGTACAATTGCTGGAACGATCCCCGTATCGACTGCACTCCCTGTCATACCAGCCCCTTACATACCGGCGATTGCGATCTTTGTCACTGATCGATAACAGCAAATGTACTACCATTATTACACTATATATTACATTATTTCCGGGGACGATCCGAAGATTTTCAACGGAGCTTCCCGCTTTCTTTCCTCCAAAAACGCCTTCCGGCCGGGTATATTTAATTAGGGGTTTTCATCGCGCCCTGAAACTAAACCATACACAAAACAAACAATAAAAAACATTGCATCTAATTAATCCCTAATGAAGGAATTTTGTCCTAATGCGGTGAATTCGTTTAAGCTAATTAGGAGGTTAATCGGCGTGGGACGGGCAAAACCGGTTTTTATCATTATATTAAGTTTCTTCTGCATGGTAACCCCTGCGGCGACTGCCTTTGCCTGGACCCACGGCCAGTTTTCCGCGACCACCGACGCCTGCGCCGGCTGCCATATCGCTCATGCCGCCCCGTATCCCAAACTTCTTAAATCCGGCCCCACCCAGACTGATTTCTGCTATCTCTGCCACGGGCAGGGCACGACCGGCGCCCCGTACGACATCCAGTACGGCAAAATCGTTGCCGGGGGGACTTCCTATTCCTCGAACGCCGGCGGATTCGAAAGACAATGGACGGGCCCGGGAGAGAACGACTATCAAGATATAACCTCACGGCATACCGTATGGGGTTATCTTCCCGACGCCCTTAATCTGGCCGGCGCCTGGAGCGGTGAAGGCGCCAAACAGTTCACAATTCCGGGCGGCACGGACACCCTCACCGGGAACGGTCTGACCTGCGGTTCCTGCCACGACCCGCACGCCGGGGGCAAGACGCCGTCCACCGTTTCCTGGACCCCGCCGGGCTCCGGCGCCTCCTATAACGTGGCCAACGCCGTAAAGGGAAATCCGCGTCTGCTGCGCACGACCATCTTCGGCAAAACCGTCGACAGCGTTATTTTCACGATGGAGTCGGTCGATACATTCACTTACCTTGGGGTTCAGTCCGGGGTCTACCGGGTAACGGAATACGTATACGGCAGTTCTTCCTGGTGCGGCACTTGCCATAGCAGGCTCGACACCGGCACCGCCGGCGACAGAATCGCCGGTCAGGGCCACGCCGGACAGTACCTCGGTATGTGGCGCCACCCGATGGATGTACACGCCACGCCCCCCAGCAGCGCCGGTATGGGCGACGTGACCGTCGACACGGGCACCCCCCTGGAGATCTGGACCTCCGGCTTTAACGGCCTCCCCGATAAGGTATCCTGTCTGACCTGCCACCGTGCGCACAGCACCACCGCGCAGATGGAAGACTGGGCCACGGACTGGCCGCGGGACGACGGCGGCAGGGGCGACACCTCCGCCCTTCTGCGGATGAATAACCGGGGCACCTGCCATAACTGTCACGGCGCAGGCCAGTACAACTCCTGGAAAGACCCGCGTATCACCTGCAGCGCCTGTCACCCTGATACGGACAGCAGCCACAACGGTGACGGCGGCGTCGATTGCTCCTTCTGCCACCGTTAGATGCAACATTAAATGATTATATGTGATTTCTGGCCAATTATCGGGTTTGCCGTGGGGCGCAATTGGTGTTTTGCGCTTTTCGTTTTCCCTAAAAGGCCTTCCCGTGCTGTATTATCTTATAGGCATAAAAAATCACACCGGGGGGATTTCAAGATTTAAAAATCTCCGGAAAAGCAGGAATATAAATACAAGGGGCGAATTTTAATACATTCAAGGTTGAACCAATCCGGCTGCAAAGGGGCTATGAAGTTGGCAACCTCAAACCGGTACCGGGTTTACGCAGTAGTGTTAATCGTTGTAATAGCAGTTGCTCTCGGTGCAAGGTTGTTAATCGGTAAAAAAGCGGTGGTTACCGGGCCGGATATTGTGCCGGGCGACGTGACCCGGGTAATCGCCGGGAAGCCCGGACAGGAACTCAACACCCCGCTCGATGTGGCGGTGGCCGAAAACGGCCGGACGTATATTGCGGACTCCTTATCCGGACGGGTGCAGGTTTTTTCGCGGTGGGGCCGGCCGCAGGGTCTTCTCGGCCAGGGAAAACTCTCGTTCTCGTACCCTAACACCGTGGCCGTAGACGCAAAGGGAAACGTGTACGTCGGGGAGTTCGTCACCGGCCAAATCAGGGTCTTCACCGATAAGGGAAAGCTGCTCCGGACTCTGGACGCCAAAAGCACCGGAGCGGCGATCGCTCCGCTCGACATGGCGGTTGCCCGCGATGGTGGCCTGCTGATCGCCGACCGCCGGGGAGCGGTACTGATCCTTGACCGGAATGGACGGGTGCAAAAGCGGCTCGACCGGATTCAGGGCGCTTCGCCGGAAACGCTGTCCTATCCGAACGGTATCGTCCAGGACGAAGACACCGGACGTATTCTGGTCGCCGACAGCGGCAACCGGAGGCTTTTGGTCCTCGACCGGGAGGGAAAGCTCGTCCGCACAATCACCAGCGGAAAGATGTCACACCCACGCGGCGTGTGCTTTTTTGACGGGAAGTACATCGTTGCCGCCGACACGTTCAAGAACGATCTGCTGGTTTTTGACCTTCTCGGCAGGCTTGTCAAAATCGTGAAGGTCACGAATCAACCCGGGCTCACCTATATAATGCCGAACGGATTGTGTGTTTACGAAGACCGGCTTTATGTCGCCGACAGGGCGCATAACATCGTCCTCGTTTTCGGCAGGGGAACGTAGATAAAACTCAACGGCTGGAAACAGAACAATCTATTATTCGGACTTGCAACTCGGGAAATCACCTGGCCGTTTTATAGGGGGAATTCACCATGCCGGGTAAAAAAAGAAGGTCGCTGCCGCTCGTTTTCGCAATCGCCGTTATGCTGGCGGTCTTAGGCGGGCGTTTCCTGGCGGTTGCCGTGGGCACCGATGTCTATGAAGGCGGGCAGGACAGCCAGCCCGTGGAGGAGTTCGCGCCTTCCGCCGAGGACATCGAGCCCCCCGCCCCGCCTACCGGGCTGACTGTAAGCGACCCGGGAACCGGCGATTACCTGATGCTTCAATGGAACCCGAACTCGGAGCCGGACCTTCTGGGATACCGCATTTACCGGGCGATAAGCGACGGGGTGAACGCTCCTTCCGACAGCGATTATCAGCGGCTTGGCGGTTCCATGGTCGATACACAGTCCGCGGAGTACATCGACAACACGGTCAGCAGGGATGTTTACTATTCTTACCGGGTGACCGCGGTGGACCAGTCAGGTAATGAATCCGGGACCCTCCCGGCCGGTTCAACCTTCGCCGTGGACATCACCCCCCCGGCGACACCGCAGGGTCTTAAAATAAAGGAACTGGATACAGGGCATGACGCCGTTATTTCCTGGCAACAGAACACCGAGCCCGATCTTGCCGGTTACCGGCTTTACCGATCACTCGAAGCCTCGGGCCCTTTCGAGCTGTTAAAGACTCTGGACCGCAACGAAAGCGTCTGGAAGGAAGAAGGCCTGACCCAAGGGCAGTGGTACTATTATTATCTTGAGGCCTTCGATGAGAACGGCAACAACTCCGTTCCCACTCCCGTCCAATCCGTACGGCCGCGTCAGGCGGTATCCGTGGGCTTCGAACAGGACGACGCTCAAATACCTGCTTACTTGTCTATCGAGATCGATTGCTCCGCGCTTTTCCTAAACATTCCGGGGGACGTTATTACAGTCGGAGCGCGCGCCTTGGACAGCGACGGTAACGAGATCCCTCTTTCAGGCGTCTTCCGGTTCGCTACCACCTTCGAACGCTTCATGAATCCCTTCGTTACCGGCACCGGCACGGCTGAGGCCACCTTTACCGCCGACCAGTTGGGCGGCGGCGAGATCGCGGTCGAGTATTTCCCGACCGGAACCGAGGACCCGGCGCTGGTAGCCGCCACAAACGTGCGGGCTTTGTACTGGCGGATCTCTTTTTCGGTGTCCGGCGACAAGACGACTACAGGATCAAGCGATATCCGTCTTGACGCCGCGGTAACCGATCAGGAAGACAACCCGGTCAGCGACTATGCGGCTAAAGTCATATTTGAAACCACCGCCTCACCGGACCCGCTGAAGGATAAAGGAGTTAATGAAAAGAAAGGGAACAAACACGTTAAACGCCGCGCCGGCCGCTGGCACGGCCCGGCACACGCCAGTATCGTATCCAACGGCCGGCAGAGCGGTATATCCTCAGGATCCCCCGGCGTGGACGGCACGATCGAAGCCCGGTGGGTCGCAAGCACCGTTCCCGGCACCACGCGGGTGCAGGCGGTTTTGTACTACGATGATCTGCGCGGTGAATCCACGCCTAAACGGGTCGACGCGTCGGGCGTGTTCACCATAGAGGTCATCCCGGGACCGGCGCGATATGTCGGCTTCTCCCCGGATAGCGTGAGTTTCGATGGTGAGCGCCCTGAAAAGGTCACCGTCCAGGTATTTGACGCCTTCGGCAACGCCACCGAGGATTACAGCAGGGACCTCAGGATTTGGGTTCAGGCGCCTCCTGACAGCCCGGCGGATTTCTCTGTGGACGGCGGCGGCATCTGGTGCGGTTCCGGGCTCTGGATACCGGTCGAAATAGAGCAGGAACTGCTTGTCCGCAGCACGTCTGAAGAATTGATAAATAAACAATACATACTGGTAACCCGGGTCGAAGGCGCCCACCTTGATCCTCCGCCCGGCGTGGCGCAGGTCAACCTGCCGCTTACGGCCGAAGTTAATG